>JAICSC010000148.1 GCA_025937085.1 Nocardioides sp. | reverse complement strand
CCGCGCCCGACAGCAGCGAACTGCGGCGACTCTCGGAACAGGCGCATGGGCACAGTCCGAGCCTCTAGCGAGCAGGTCCTCGGTCCTTGACGCGGACGCCGAAGTGACCCGAGGCGAGTTCCAGCGCGACGCACTTGGTAGAGATGCAGCGAACATTGACGGGCGGGCCGCGGCGACCCTCGCCGCTCGGAATCTGATCGGGTCGGACGTGTCAAAGCAGGGGAGCCCACTGGTCTCCAGATAGGGACCGTCCCCGGTGGATGTCACCGGACTGGCCTTCCGGGACAACTAGCCATCACTCGGTCCCTGGTCCGTGGCGTGTGCGTTGAAGGTTCCCGCGTACGGACGTTCACCGGCCCGGAGACGTGCGGCGGCCCCAGTCGATGGAGAGTTCTACCGCTTTGCGCCACTGCGACAGCTGCTCTTGGCGGTGCTCGGCGGCCATGGTCGAGCGCCATTCCGCGGCCCGGTGCCAGTGCGAGGTGAGGAGCGAACGGTCTGGCCAGTAGCCGGCGCTCAAGCCGGCGGCGTAGGCGGCGCCGAGCGCGACGCTCTCGGCCATCATGGGCCTTTGCACGGGGACGTCGAGGACGTCTGCCACGGCCTGCATCAGCAGGTTGTTGGAGGTCATCCCGCCGTCGACGGCGAGGAATGACATGGGTACGCCGGCGTCGGCGTTCATCGCGTCCACCACGTCTTTGGTTTGCCAGGCGGTGGCCTCGAGTACCGCGCGGGCGATATGGCCCTTGGTGACGTAGGAGGTTAGGCCCACGACGACGCCCTGGGCGGCGGGCTCCCAGTAGGGGGCGTAGAGGCCGGCGAAGGCGGGGACCACGTAGCAGCCGCCGTTGTCCTCCACGCTGCGGGCGAGGGTTTCGATCTCCGCCGGATGGCGGATCAGGCCTAGGCTGTGGCGGCACCACTCCACCAGTGCTCCGGCGACTGCCACCGAGCCCTCCAGCGCGTAGATGGTTTCCTCATCCTCGACCGAGTGCGCGACGGTCGTGATCAGACCCGAACGCGAGCGCACCAGCTCGGTGCCGGTGTTCATCAGCAGGAAGCTGCCGGTGCCGAAGGTGCACTTGGCCTGCCCCGGCTCGAACGCGGTCTGCCCCAGCAAGGACGCCTGCTGGTCGCCGATCAGCGCGGACACCGGGATACCCGCGATCGGGTCCCGGGTGGTCCCGAAGTTGCCCATGCTGGGGCGGATCTCCGGCAGCATCTCCGGGGGGATGTGCATGCAGGCGAGCAGCTCGTCGTCCCAGCGCAGGGTCTCGAGGTCCATCAGCAGGGTGCGGCTGGCGTTGGTCACGTCGGTGACGTGCAGCCCGCCGGTGAGCTTCCAGACCAGCCAGGTATCCATGGTCCCGAACAGCAGCTCGCCCCGCTCGGCGCGGTGACGAAGCGCTGGGTCGCTGTCGAGGATCCAGCGCAGCTTGGGCCCGGAGAAGTAGCTGGCGAGCGGTAAGCCGGTGCGCCGGGTCAGCTCGGTGACGTCGAAGTCGCTGGTCAGCTCGCTGAGATATGCCGAGGTCCGGGTGTCCTGCCAGCCGATTGCGGGGGCGACGGGCAGGCCGGTCACCCGGTCCCACACCACGATCGTCTCGCGCTGGTTGGTGATGCCCAGCCCGACGACCTGATCAGGGGTCGCGTCCGCGTCGGCGAGTGCCTGCGGCACCAGCCGGCACACCAGCTGCCAGATCTCCTCGGCGTCGTGCTCGACCCAGCCCGGCTGCGGGTAGTGCTGCCGGTGCAGCTGCTGAGCGACCGAGACCATCCGGCCCTCGCGGTCGAAGAGCAGGCAGCGGGTCGAGGTGGTGCCCTGGTCGATGGCGGCGACATACATCGGCCTCATGGCACGCGCCCGTGCCCGAACTCGCGCGAGATCGATCGCCCTGTTTGCACGACGAGCGTCGCCAGCGCCGTGCGGGGCCGGTGCCGGGCGTCGCACAGCGCGTCGACGGGACCCTTGATCCCGACCGCCGCGATCACCTGTCCAGTGCGGTCGCGTACCGGTGCGGCGATCCCGGCCTGCTCCGGGTGGTGCTCCTCCACGGCCGCGGCCCAGCCCAGGTCGCGCACGTCGGCCAGGTCCCGGAGCAGGCGGGACCGGTCGGTGACGGTCCGATAGGTGAAGCTCTCCAGCGGGCCGGCGCCCAAGGCGCGCACGGCCCGCGGGTCGTAGGCGAGCAGGACCTTGCCGAGCGCGGTCGCGTGCAGCGGATGCGTCGTGCCGGTCTGCACCTGCTGGACGCTCGAGTCCGGGCGGAAGACGTGGTGGGCGATGAGGACCTCACCGGAGGTGTAGACCGCCACGTGGGCCGCCTGACGGCTGCGGGCCGCCAGCGCGTCCGTCCAGTTCAGCGCCTGGCTCCGCAGCTCGTTCAGGTCGACGCTGCGACTGCCCAGCTCGAGCAGGCCGGCACCGATCAGGTAGCCGCCCGACTCGGCGTCCTGATCGACGAAGCCGACGTCGCGCAGCGTCTGCACCAGCCCGTGGGTGGTCGCCTTGGCGAGGCCCAGGGCGGCCGCGAGCTCCCCCAGGCCGGTCGGCGCGTCCTCCACCGCGAGCACCTGGAGGATCGCGGCGGCTCGCTCCACCGACTGGACTCGCGACGCCATCCGCGCTCCTCACCCAAGCGTTCGGCGATGCCGAACGCGCACTGTTTCGACGATGCCGAACAGGGTCCATTGTGGGCCCCATCACAAATTCCTACTGTCCGGAGTCCGTTACCGCCCTCACGAGGAGGCCCAGCATGGAACGGCTCACCCGACGCACCCTGTTCGGCGAGATGGTCGCCGAGTTCACCGGGACGATGATCCTGATCCTGTTCGGGGTCGGCGTCGTCGCCCAGGTCGTCACCAGCAAGGGCGCCCTCGGCGACCACGACTCGATCGCCTGGGCGTGGGGCCTCGGCGTCACGTTCGGCGTCTACACCGCGGCCCGCATCAGCGGCGCGCACCTCAACCCCGCAGTCACGGTGGCCCTCGCCGCGTTCAGCGACTTCTCGTGGCGCAAGGTGGTGCCGTTCGCGCTCGCGCAGACCCTCGGCGCCTTCGTCGCCGCGCTGCTGGTGCGGGTCGTGTACGCCGACGCGATCGCCACGATCGACCCGGGCCACACGATCGCCACCCAGGGCATCTTCTCCACCCTCCCCGGCAACGGGGCCATGGACGTCAGCACCGGGACGGCCTTCTTCGACCAGATCCTCGGGACCGCGATCCTGCTGTTCCTGGTCCTCGCCGTGACGGACTCGCGCAACGACGCGCCGGTCGCCTGGATGGCGCCGGTCGTCGTCGGGCTGATCGTGGTCGCGATCGGGATGGCGTGGGGCACTAACGCCGGCTACGCGATCAACCCGGCCCGCGACTTCGGCCCGCGGCTGGCCTCGTTCCTCACCGGCTACGGCACCGCCTTCGACGACCAGCACGGGTCGCCCTACTTCTGGGTGCCGATCGTCGGCCCGCTGATCGGTGGACTCCTGGGGGCGGGAGCCTACAAGCTGCTGATCTCACGCTTCATGCCCGACGATGACGAGCCGGGCGAGGTCGGCGAGATCCCCACCGCCGAGCCCCACGTCTACCGCACCCCCGCCGCGTCCCAGCGCCGTTGACCCCCGACCCGCAGACCGATAGGAGCACACACCATGGCTGACTACGTCGGCGCCATCGACCAGGGCACCACCAGCACCCGCTTCATGATCTTCGACCACGGCGGCAACGAGATCGCGCGCCACCAGCTCGAGCACGAGCAGATCATGCCGAAGCCGGGCTGGGTCGAGCACAGCCCCTTCGAGATCTGGGAACGCACCAGCTCGGTGATCAAGACCACCCTGGCGCGCGCCGGGATGCAGGGTGCGGACCTCGCGGCCCTGGGCATCACCAACCAGCGCGAGACGACGGTGGTCTGGAACAAGAGGACCGGCCGGCCCTACTACAACGCGATCGTCTGGCAGGACACCCGGACCGACCGGATCGCCACGGCGCTGGAGCGCGACGGGCACGGCGACGTGATCCGCCGCAAGGCCGGCCTACCGCCCGCGACGTACTTCTCCGGCGGCAAGATCCAGTGGATCCTCGAGAACGTCGAGGGGGTCCGCGAGGCCGCCGAGGCCGGCGACGCGATCTTCGGCAACACCGACTGCTGGCTGCTGTGGAACCTCACCGGCGGCACCCGCGGCGGCGTCCACGTCACCGACGTGACGAACGCGAGCCGCACGATGCTGATGGACCTGGAGACGCTCGACTGGGACGACGAGCTGCTGGCGATGTTCGACATCCCCCGCCAGATGCTTCCCGAGATCCGCCCGTCGTCGGACCCGGAGTTCTACGGCCACACCCTCGAGGACGGTCCGCTCGGCGCAGCCGTACCGCTCTCCGCGAGCCTCGGTGACCAGCA
Organism: Nocardioides sp.; assembly: GCA_025937085.1. GTDB lineage: Bacteria > Actinomycetota > Actinomycetes > Propionibacteriales > Nocardioidaceae > Nocardioides. The sequence goes on along the minus strand of JAICSC010000148.1, from coordinate 4,000 downwards.
GGCCGCCATGGTGGGCCAGGTCTGCCTGGCCCCCGGCGAGGCCAAGAACACCTACGGGACCGGCAACTTCCTGCTGCTCAACACCGGCACCGAGCTGGTCCGCTCCGAGAACGGCCTGCTGAGCACGGTGTGCTACCAGTTCGGCGACCAACCCCCGGTCTACGCGCTCGAAGGCTCCATTGCGGTCACCGGCTCTGCCGTCCAGTGGCTGCGGGACCAGCTGGGCCTCATCTCCGGTGCGTCCCAGAGCGAGACCCTGGCACGCGAGGTCGAGGACAACGGCGGCGTCTACTTCGTCCCGGCGTTCTCGGGCCTGTTCGCACCGTACTGGCGATCGGACGCGCGCGGCGCGATCGTCGGACTGTCCCGGTTCAACACCAACGCGCACATCGCCCGCGCCACCTTGGAGGCGATCTGCTACCAGAGCCGCGACGTCGCCGACGCGATGGAGAAGGACTCCGGGGTCAGGCTGGAGGTGCTGAAGGTCGACGGCGGCGTCACCGCCAACAACCTGTGCATGCAGATCCAGGCCGACGTGCTCGGCGTCCCGGTCAGCCGGCCCGTGGTCGCCGAGACCACCGCCCTCGGCGCGGCCTACGCCGCCGGGCTCGCGGTGGGCTTCTGGAAGGACCCCGAGGAGCTGCGCAAGAACTGGAACGAGGACACCCGGTGGGAACCGCAGTGGACCGACGAGCAGCGCCAGGACGGCTACCGCGGCTGGCAGAAGGCGGTCCAGCGGACCCTCGACTGGGTGGACGTCGAGTGAGCGCGCCGGCTCCCGCTCCCGGGCTACCCCGCGACCCGGACCGCAACCTGGCCCTGGAGCTGGTGCGCGCCACCGAGGCCGCCGCGCTGGCCGCCGCCCGCCAGGTCGGGCACGGCGACAAGATCGGGGTCGACCAGGCCGCGGTGGACGCCATGCGTCCGGTCCTCGGCTCGGTCGGCATGCGGGGCGTGGTGGTGATCGGCGAGGGCGAGAAGGACGAGGCCCCGATGCTCTTCAACGGCGAGCAGGTGGGCAACGGCTCCGACCCGGAGGTGGACATCGCGGTCGACCCGGTCGACGGCACCACCGCTGCCGCGAAGGGGCTGCCCGACGCGGTGGCGGTCGTCGGGCTGGCGGAGCGGGGGACCATGTTCGACCCCGGTCCGTGCGTCTACATGGACAAGCTGGTCGTGCCGGCGGCGGCCGCGGCCGCGGTCGACCCGACCGCGCCGGTGGCCGAAGTGCTGGACACGGTCGCCCGGACGCTGGGCAGGAGGCGTGAGGACGTGACCGTCGCGGTCCTGGACCGACCGCGTCACCAGGCGCTCGTGGAGGAGATCCGGGCGGCCGGCGCCGCGGTGCGGTTCCTGCTCGACGGCGACGTCGCCGGGGCGATCGCCGTGGGTCGCGGGGCCGGCGTCGACGTACTGATGGGGGTCGGCGGGACACCGGAGGCGGTCCTGGCCGCGTGCGCGCTCCGGTGCAGTGGCGCCGCGATGTTCGGGCGGCTGCACCCCCGCGACGACGCCGAACGGCGAGCGGCGCTCGAGTTCGGCCACGACCTCGACCGGATCCTGACCACCGAGGACCTGGTGCGCGGCGACGACGTGTTCTTCGCGGCCACCGGCGTCACGGACGGCACCCTGCTGCGCGGTGTCCGGTTCGACGCGGAGACGGTCGTCACCCATTCGATCTCGATGCGGTCCCGCTCGGGGGCAGTACGTTGGATCGAGACCAGGCACGACCGGGCTCAGTCCAACCTGATCAACGCGCGCGAGCACACCACCGACCGCGGACCGAAGACCTCCGATGGAAAGGCTCCCTGACGTGAACTCGCAACCCCTGAGCCCGGACGCCCGCAGCGCCGCGCTCGCCCGGCTCGCCTCGGAGGAGCTCGACGTGCTCGTCATCGGCGGCGGGGTCGTCGGCGCCGGCTCCGCCCTCGACGCGGTCACCCGCGGGCTGAAGGTCGGCCTCGTCGAGGCCCGCGACTACGCCTCCGGCACGTCGAGCCGGTCCAGCAAGCTGTTCCACGGCGGGCTGCGCTACCTCGAGCAGTTCAACTTCGCGCTGGTCTTCGAGGCGCTGCGCGAGCGTGCGCTGGTCCTCAACACGCTGTGCCCGCACCTCGCCCGGCCGGTGCCGTTCATCTACCCGCTGGAGAGGCCGATCGACCGCGGGTACGTCGGGCTCGGGGTCGGCGTGTACGACGTGATGGGCGCCGGTCGCGGCGTCCCGTCCCACATGAAGCACCTGAGCCGCAAGAAGACGATGGAGTCGTTCCCGTCGGGGAAGCGGTCAGCGATCCGGGGAGCGGTCCGGTTCTACGAGGGCCAGGTCGACGACGCCCGGCACACCATGATGCTGGCGCGCACCGCCGCGGACTACGGCGCGCTGTGCGCCAACAGCACCCGGGTCACCGGCTTCCTGCGCGAGGCGGACCGCGTGGTCGGCGTGACCGCCCTCGACCTCGAGTCGGGCCAGGAGATCCGGATCCGTGCGCGCCAGGTGATCAACGCCGCCGGGGTGTGGACCGACGAGATCCAGCGGATGGTCGGGGGCCGCGGCCAGTTCCAGGTCCGCGCCTCCAAGGGCATCCACATCGTCGTGCCGCGCAACCGGATCAACTCCGCGACCGGAATCATCACCCGGACCGAGAAGAGCCTGCTGTTCATCATCCCGTGGGGCAGCCACTGGATCATCGGGACCACCGACACGGACTGGAAGCTCGACCTGGCGCATCCCGCCGCGAGCAGCACCGACATCGACTACGTGCTCGACCACGCCAACCGGCTGCTGGCCGACCCGCTCACCCGCGACGACGTGGTCGGGGTCTACGCCGGGCTGCGGCCCCTGCTGGCCGGCGAGTCCGACTCGACCAGCAAGCTGTCCCGCGAGCACGCCGTGTCCAGCCCGGTCCGGGGTCTGACCATGATCGCGGGCGGCAAGTACACGACGTACCGGGTGATGGCCAAGGACGCCGTGGACGCCGCGGTGCACGGCCTCGAGCGGGTCGTGCCGCCCTCGTGCACCGAGCGGGTGCTGCTCGCCGGCGCGGACGGCTACCTCGGCGACTACAACGCGCGCCACCTGATCGCCGAGCGGAGCGGGTTGCACGTGTCGCGGGTCGAGCACCTGCTCGGCCGGTACGGCAGCCTGATCTCCGAGCTTCTCGCCCTGGTCGCGGAGCGTCCGGACCTGGGCGAGCCGATGCCCAGCGCGCCGGAATACCTGCGTGTCGAGGCCTACTACGCGGCGAGCCACGAGGGCGCGCTGCACCTCGAGGACGTGCTCACCAGGCGGACCCGCATCTCGATCGAGGTGCCCGACCGCGGCGAGGCCGCCGCCGAAGAGGTCGCCGAGCTGATCGCGCCCGTCCTGGGCTGGGACGACGCCCACGTCGCCCGCGAGGTCGAGCACTACCGGGCCCGGTTGCGGGCGGAGCGGGACTCCCAGACCAAGCCGGACGACGACACCGCCGACGCAGCACGCATCGGCGCCCCCGACGTCAGGGTCGGTGCACGCGGCGCGGACTGAAGTGCGCCCCAGCTGAATCGCCACCAACCGCGCCAGATGCCGGGGATCCGCATTCGACACACTCTGACGTGAAGTAGAAGCACACTCTCATGCCGGCATCGGTGCGCGGACGCGCCGGTCCGGTGGCTGTGAACAGAGCCTTGCGGACGTCACCCGACAGCGCAGCCCAGCAGTCGGTCACCCCGTGGATCCCATCGTCCGGCCGTGGCCCCCCGGTGGCCCCCAAGTCGGAGATGCGGGGTTGTCGGGGCAAGCGCTGCAACGCACGGAACCCGTCGCAGATTGGGCACGTGGAAGCAAGGCGCACCTTCGCAATGAGAAGGTCAGGGGTTCGAATCCGTGGACTTTCGCACTTTGGTGAGGTGATCTCGCCAAGGCTGGGCCTCCGGCCCATCGACTCATCGGCGACTCGCCGACGCTGATGCTCAGTAGGCACACCGTTCTGCGAGACACTAAGTACCTGCACGCGATACGCGT
>JAICSC010000075.1 GCA_025937085.1 Nocardioides sp. | reverse complement strand
TTGATCGCCCGCAGGAACGCGATGTACGTCGGCATGTGGTCATCCTGCCGTTATCCTGCCCGCGTGCCCAACGACCTCGAGGTGCAGAGCAGCGAGCTCGTCGTACAGGCTGCGCGCCTCGTGCGCGCAATACGCCGACGGATGGGGCATCCGGCCGGGATCCGGATCCTCGCGGTGCTCGACGAGCTCGGCCCGATGGGTGTGACGGCACTCGCCGACGCCGATCGATCGTCGCAGCCGACCATCTCCGGGGCGGTGCGGCTCCTCGTCGAGGAGGGGTGGGTGGCCAAGGAACCCGATCCCGCCGACGCGCGCCGCTCGCTGGTCCGGCTCACCGTCAAGGGTCGGCAACGTCTGGCCGACGCGCGACGGGACAACGGCGCCGCCGTTGCCGAGCGGCTGGCCCCCACGGGGCACACCGCCGACGACGTGGCGCACGCCGTCGCCGTGCTGCGCGCCGTGATGAAGGATCGGTTCTGACCCATACACCCGGTCACGTCACCGTGATCGGCGTCCCGTCAGACACCAGCCTCCAGTCGACCGTCGCGAACTGCGCGGGGTCGATCGTCTGGTTGGCCGTGACCCAGTCGATCAGCAGCTGGCGGATGTCGATCTGGCGGTTGTACACCACCGGCGCGTCCTTCACCGCGGGGAAGCCGCCTCCTCCGCCCTGGCGGTAGTTGTTGACCGCCATCGCGAAGTCCATCGCCGGGTCGATCGGGCTGCCGGCGTACTGGAGGTTCTTGATCCTGGACCCGACCGGCTGGGCGATGTCGACGTCGTAGGTCAGCCGGCCGCCCAGCCCGGCGATGGTGTCGAAGTTGTAGTCGGGCGTGCCGTTGGGGGCGTTGGGGGTGACCGCGTTGGTCACCTGGTCCATGGCGAACGGGCCGGGACCGCTGACCTGCTGGAAGTACTGCATGGAGTACTCCAGGTAGTCCAGGACCTGCGCGCCGGTGACCTTCACCCCGAGCAGGGTGTTGTCGTAGATGTAGAGGCCGGCGACGTCGCGGACCGTCACCTGCCCGGCTGGGAACGACGCCTGCCGGTTGAAGGGTGCGGCGATCGACAGCACGGGCAGCGACGCGTCGGCGCCGGTGAGGCCCTGCTTGACGGCGTCGGCCTGGACGAAGTTGATGAAGTCGATGATCGGGACGTCCTCGACCGGCGCGCGGGCCGCCAGCATCTCCTCGGCCGACGTCCCGATCGGGGAGTTGACGTAGGTGACCACCGTCTGGTGCTGCGCCCGCACCGCCGCCGCGACCTGGGGGTCCTCGACGGCGACGTTGGAGTTCAGGCTCTGGGAGCTCAGGCCGCCCTTCGCGACGCGCCAGCGATTGCCGTGGCGGACCAGGGCGAGCTCCATGACGGCGAGCCGCATGCCCCAGTAGTCCGGCTCGCAGAGCAGGACGTCGCGGCCGGTCTGGTCGTTGGTGACCAGACGCTGCGGGATGTCGACGTGGGCGTGGCCGACCAGGATCGCGTCGACGTCGGGGACCTGCTGGGCCACCAGGGTCGAGGCGTTCTCGGGGTACGGCAGCGCGTCGCCGTACGACGAGGAGGTGTCCGCACCGGAGTGGGCGGCGATGACCACGATGTCGCAGCCCTTCCGCTTCAGCTCCGGCACGAAGACCGTCGCCTGCTCGACCAGGCCGGGGAAGTCGATCCTCCCGGACACGTTGGCGTGGTCCCAGATGGCGATGCCGGGGTTGGTCAGCCCGAGGATGCCGACTTTGACGTCCGGCCCCTGGGGCGTGCTGAGCCTCTTGATGATGTACGGCGTGAACACGGGCATCCCGGTCGCCGGGTCGACGGCGTTGGCGCCGAGGAGCGGATAGTCCAGCTGCGACTCGAACTTCCGGAGCAGCGGGATGCCGTAGTTGAACTCATGGTTGCCGAGGGCGGCCGCGTCGTACCCGATCAGGTTCATGGCATTGGCCATCGGGTGGATGCCGCCGTCGGTGATCGGCTCGATCTTGGCGTAGTAGTAGGCCAGTGGCGTGCCCTGGATGGTGTCGCCGGCGTCGAGCACGAGCAGAGGGTTGCGCCCGATCCGCGCGCGTTGCGCCTTGATCAGGGTCTGCACCTTGGCGATGCCGACGTCGTTGTGCGCGGCGTCGTCGTACTCCGCGTTCTTGTAGTAGTCCCAGTTGAAGACGTGACCGTGCAGGTCGGTGGTGCCGAGGATGGTCAGCGTCGTGGTGTGCGGGTCGGTGCCTGACTTCGCGGCGGCCGGAGCCGCATAACCCGCCGCGGCGAGCGCGGCAGCACCGCTGAGAACGCCGCGACGCGAGGCGGTGCGGGCGGGGTGGGCAGGGCTGGCGGGGTGCGCAGGGGTGGAGGACATGGCCGAGACCTTCCGAGACGTGGGTGACGAGGCGGTCAATGTCTATCCGATGGGTCCCGCCCCGGGTCAAGCGGTCTGCCGCGCCGACCGGCACGTCGTACGGCGAGTGTCCGGCGTCACCCTCTCGCAAACCTCGTAGTCAATAGGTTTCCTATGTACTATGGACGGCAGCATCGCAGCACTCGAAAGGACCTCCGTGACCACGCACGCCACCCAGCCACACGACGCCCCGGTCTCCTCCGGCTCGTTCTTCGCACAACCACGGGCGGTGTGGGCGGTGGCCTTCGCCTGCGTCATCGCGTTCATGGGCATCGGCCTGGTCGACCCGATCCTCAAGGACATCGCGCTGAAGCTGAACGCGACACCGAGCCAGGTCTCGCTGATGTTCACCAGCTACATGGCGATCATGGGTGTCGCCATGCTGGTGACCGGCGTCGTCTCCAGCCGGATCGGGCCGAAGCGCACCCTGCTCTCGGGACTCGTGCTGATCATCGTCTTCGCGGCGCTCGCCGGCTCCTCGGGCAGCGTCGGCGCCGTCGTCGGGTTCCGGGCCGGGTGGGGCCTGGGCAATGCGCTCTTCGTCGCCACCGCGCTCGCCACGATCGTGATGTCGGCGACCGGGGGTACGGCGCAGGCGATCATTCTGTTCGAGGCCGCGCTCGGGATCGGGATCGCCTCGGGACCGCTCGTCGGCGGCCTGCTCGGCGAGCAGTCCTGGCGCGCCCCGTTCTTCGGCGTCTCGGTGCTGATGACGGTCGCTCTGGTTGCGACCGCGTTCTTCCTGCCGTCCACCCCGCCGACCGGACGGCGTACCTCGCTGGCCGACCCGTTCCGCGCCCTGCGGCACAAGCCGCTGCTGCTCACCGGCCTGACCGCGGTCTTCTACAACATCGGCTTCTTCACGATCCTCGCGGCCGGCCCGTTCGCGCTGCCGGACTCCGGGATCATCCAGATCGGCTGGATCTACTTCGGCTGGGGCGTGCTCGTCGCCGTCGTGTCCGTGTTCGTGGCGCCGAAGGTGCAGCGCTGGGTGGGCACCATCCCGGCGGTGATCGGCACGCTCGTCCTCTTCATGCTCGACCTGCTGACGATGGCGGTCTTCGCCGACCACCAGACCGTGGTGATCGTCGGCATCGTGGCGTCCGGCGCGTTCATCGGCAACAACAACACCCTGATCACCGAGGCCGTGATGGGGGTGGCGCCGGTGGAGCGTCCGGTCGCGTCCGCGGCGTACTCCTTCGTCCGCTTCTGCGGCGGCGCGATCGGTCCCTACGTCGCCCTCAAGCTGTTCGGCCTGCCGCCGGACATCCACGTGCACGCACCGTTCGTCTTCGGCGCGGTGATGGTCGCGATCGGCATCGTGATCATCGCCTCCGGCGCCGGCGTCCTCACCCGGGCCCTCGAGGGCAACCACGAGGCGCGCTCAGTCGGCACCGAGGCCGAGGCCGTGCTCGTCGGCGACCTGGACTGACCAGCGGGGCTGGTCGACTCCGGCGGACGACTTCGGCGGACGTCATACGAGTCCTGAGACATCACAGTGAGCCATGACTCGCGGTTCGTATGACGTCCTCGTCGTCCGGGCGTCCCGTCAGCTGATCGACTCCAGGAAGGCCACCGCCTCACCGTTGATCGCGGCCGTGTCCGCGATCTCCAGGCAGGGGTAGACATGGAACTCGAACCAGGTGGCGAACGCCGCGGTGTCCTTGGCGATCTCTCTTGCGTCGTCGGTCTCGACAACCGCGAACCCTCCGTTGCCGTCCAGCCGGCCGAGGAACTCGCGGAAGTGCTCCGGGTGCGTGGGCGACCACTTGCTGAACACCTGGAGGGACCGCTTGGCCGCCTCCTCCGTGACGTTCGGACGGATCTCCCAGGTGACGGCGTACTTCATGTGCGGACTCCCTTCCATGTTGAGAAACCATCGACGCTAGACCCCTGGGATCGGGGCCGCATGACTCATCCGGGCCACGCGGCGTGGCCACGCCCCGGGCGGTGCAGCCGCGTCGTACCGTTCGACTCGTGCCCTGCGACTACTGCGGTGTCGAGTTCGACCCGATCGCTACCCGGTGGCTGTGTCCCCACTGCCACATGAAGGCAAACTGCTGCGACGGCGCTCCGTTGGCGATCTGCGGCACCACGCGGGTCCCGGACTCCGACCGGTAGGTTGCGGGCGTGAACCGCCCTGGAAGTCGTTCGGCCCTCCGCCCCCACCTGCTGCTCGACGTCGCGACCGGTGACCTGCTGCCCGACCGGGCGGTCGTCATCGAGGACGAACGGATCGCGGGCGTGGTGTCGGCGTACGACGTTCCGGGCGACGTCCCGGTTCTGGACCTGCCCGGCCACACGGTTCTGCCCGGGCTCATCGACTGTCATGCCCACCTCGTCGGCGAGGAGGACAGCGGCCACGGCTACACCGAGCTGCTCACCCGCACCGGCGCGCAGGAGGCCATGACCGGCGTGCGCAACGCCCGAGACACGTTGCGCGCCGGGTTCACCTCGGTCCGTGACGTCGGCACCTACCGCGCGTTCGTCGACGTCGCGCTGCGCGACGCGATCGACGCCGGCTGGACGCCGGGGCCGCGGATGATGGTGGCCGGGGCCTACGTCAGCTGCACCGGTGGCGGCGGCGACATCAGCGGGCTCGCGCCGGACGCCGAACGGCTGGTGCCGGCCGAGCTGCGCGTGGGGGTGGTCGACAGCGTGGACGACGTACGCCGCGTGGTGCGCCGGATCCTGTACGGCGGCGCCGACCTGATCAAGCTGATCGCCACCGGCGCCGTGATGTCCGACAACGGCAACCCCGGCGTACCGGAGCTCACCGAGGACCAGATCCGCGCGGCCGTGGAGGAGGCTGCGCTGCACGATGCGCACGTCGCGGCGCACGCCCACGGTGCCGAAGGCATCAAGCGCGCGATCCGCGGCGGGGTCCGGTCGGTCGAGCACGGGTCGCTGATGGACGACGAGGGGGTCGCGATGATGGCGGACTCCGGCACGTGGTTGGTGGCCGACATCTACGAGGGCGACTACATCGCCGAGATCGGCCGGCGCGACGGCTGGAAGGACGACGTGCTCCGCAAGAACGACGAGACCACGGACGCCCAGCGCGAGATGTTCGAGAAGTGCGTGAAGGCCGGCGTCCGGATCGCGTTCGGGACCGACAGCGGGATCTACCCGCACGGCTGGAACGCACGCCAGCTCGCCTACCAGGTGCGGCACGGGCAGACCGCGCTCGACGCGATCCGGTCCGCCACGCTGCACGCGGCCGAGCTGATGGGCTGGTCCGACCGCGTCGGCCGGATCGAGGCGGGGTGGTACGCCGACCTGGTCGCCGTCCCCGGAGACCCGACGGACGACGTCCGGCTCCTCGAGAGCATCCCCTTCGTGATGAAGGGCGGCGAGGTGGTCCGGGACGAACTCTAAAGGTTCCCTCGGAGCTCCTGCTCGCGCTCGATCGACTCGAAGAGGGCCTTGAAGTTGCCCTTGCCGAAGCCCAGCGAACCGTGCCGCTCGATGAACTCGTAGAACACCGTCGGGCGGTCGCCGATCGGCTTGGTGAAGATCTGGAGCAGGTAGCCGTCCTCGTCGCGGTCGACCAGGATCTTGCGGCCCTTCAGCTCCTCGATCGGGACGCGCACCTCGCCGATCCGGGCGCGGAGCTCGGGGTCGTCGTAGTACGCGTCGGGGGTGTCGAGGAACTCCACGCCGTTGTCGCGGAGCAGGTCGACGGTGCGCAGGATGTCGCCGGTCGCAAGGGCGATGTGCTGGCAGCCGGCGCCGTCGTAGAACTCGAGGTACTCGTCGATCTGCGACTTCTTCTTCGCGATCGCCGGCTCGTTGAGCGGGAACTTCACCCGGTGGTTGCCGCTGGCGACCACCTTCGACATCAGCGCGGAGTAGTCGGTGGCGATGTCGTCGCCGATGAACTCGGCCATGTTCGTGAAGCCGAGGACGCGGTTGTAGAACTCGACCCACTCGTCCATCCGGCCGAGCTCGACGTTGCCGACGCAGTGGTCGATCGCCTGGAACAGTCGCTTCCCCCTCCCCTGTGCTGCAGCGCCCTCGCGGCGGGTCACCGTCGTGGTGCGGGCGACGTACCCCGGCAGGAACGGGCCGGTGTACCGCGAGCGGTCGACCAGTGTGTGGCGGGTCTCGCCGTACGTCGCGATCGCGGCCGTGCGAACGGTGCCGTTCTCGTCGGAGACGTCGTGGGGCTCGTCGAGGATCGTGGCTCCCTGCGACCGGGCGTGCTCGATGCACTTGTCGACGTCCGGGACCTCCATGGCTAGGTCGACGACGCCGTCGCCGTGCTTGCGGTGGTGGTCGAGCAGCTCGCTGTCGGGCGCGACTCCGCCGGTGAACACGAAGCGGGCGCTGCCCGAGCGCAGGACGTAGGACTTCGCGTCGCGGTTGCCGGTCTCGGGGCCGGAGTACGCCTCGAGGTCCATCCCGAGGGCCAGCTGGTAGAACTGCGCGGTCTGGGTGGCGTTGCCGACCACGAAGCCGACGTAGTCCTGGGCGGTGACCGGGAACGGATCACTGCTGGCGTCGTACTCGACGAGCCCGACCAGCTGCTTGAGCTGGTCGACGGTCAGGTCGGCCTTGAGCTCGTCGGCGGTGAGGGCGCCACCGGTGGACGGGGTCTCGTGCGTCGTCGTCATGCGTCCACCTTGCCGAGTGCCGACAACCTGCGCAACAGTACGTCGAATCACTGAGCAAACTGTCCACCTCAGGAGCCGTCATGGACGATCTCGACCGCAGGTTGCTCGCCCTCTTCTCCGAGGACCCACGGATCGGAGTGCTGCAGGCGTCGCGCGAGCTCGGCGTGGCCCGCGGGACGGTGCAGGCCCGGCTGGACAAGCTGATCACCTCGGGGGTCGTCACCGGGTGGGGGCCCGAGCTGTCTCCCGAGGCGCTGGGCTTCCCGGTGACGGCGTTCCTCACCCTGGAGATCCGGCAGGAGACCGCCGAGCACGGCGGCCACGACGCCGTCGCCCGCCATCTGGCCACGATCCCCGAGGTGCTCGAGGCGCACACGATCACCGGTGCCGGCGACCTGTTCGCCCGAGTCGTCGCCCGCTCGAACGCCGACCTCCAGCGGGTCATCGACCTGGTACTCAAGGAGCCCGCGATCGTCCGCTCCTCGACCGTGATCGCCCTCGCCACCCAGATCCCGTACCGGGTGCTGCCGCTGGCCCACTCCGGATAGTCCCTATTCCGGCGAACGGAGCCGCTTGGCGAACCAGGCCTGGGCGTAGGGGTTGTCGTTGTAGCGCTCGATCCTGCGGTAGCCGGCCCGGTCGTACATCGTGATCGCCTCGGTCAGCGTCGCGTTGGTGTCGAGATGGACCTCGCGGTAGCCCAGGGCGTACGCCGCGTCCTCGAGGGCGCGGAGCATCCGTCCGCCGAGCCCGCAGCCACGCCAGGCGTCGTCCACCCACATCCGCTTGATCTCGGCGCGGGTGCGGGTCAGGCGTCGTACACCCCCGCACGCCGCGATCGCGCCGTCCACGCGCGCCACGAGGAAGCGACCGTCGGGTGGGTCCATCGCGGGCGCCTCCGCGGCGAGGTCGCCGGGCTCGAACCCGTCCGGGAAGCGGACCGCGAGCTCCGCGGCGTACCGGTCGACCGCGGCCAGCGCCTCGTCGGACCCGGCCCCCACCGGCTCGATCTCGCAGCTCGCCGCGCGGATCAGCCGCTCGGCGCTGGCCAGCGCGTCGGTCAGCCGGCGCCGCTGTGAGTCTCCCAGAGGAGCGACGAGCGCCTCCGCCCGCAGCTCCGACCGCGACTCCAACCGCCCGATCGCCCGACGCCCCTTCGCGGTCGGTACGACGACCCGGCGGCGGGCATCGTCCGGATCGGCCCGGACGTCGACCAGCCCCTCGTCCTCGAGTCCGCGGAGCAGCCTGCTCAGGTACCCGGAGTCGAGGCCCAGCCGGACGCGCAGCTCCCGCACCCCGGCGCCGTCGGTCCCCAGCTCGTACAGCAGCCGTGAGGCCCCGAGACTGCGGCCCTGCCCCAGATAGGACTCCTCGAGCACCCCGATGTGTCGGCTCCACGTGCGGTTGAAGCGCCGCAGCACCTCGGTTTCGGTCATTCTCTGACTTTAGTCAGAGATGTGTGTCAGCGCGAGGGCTTCGCGGCCCACTCGCGGAGGCGGTTGATCCGGGCGTGGAGCTGCTCGGCGTTCGCGATCGCGGCGGCGGGCCCGCCGAGCTCCTTGCGCAGCGCGGCGTGGGTCGCGCCGTGCGCCTGGCCGGTGCGGTGGTGCCAGGCGGCGACGAGCCCGTTGAGCTCGCGGCGGAGCACGCCGAGCCGTTCGTGGGTGGAGAGTGAGCGAGGGGGCTCGTCCTCGCGAGCCGCCGCCGTACGTCGTGACCGTTGACGATGGTGCAGCAGCTCGCGCACCTGGTCTGGCTCGAGCAGACCCGGGATGCCGAGGAAGTCCATCTCCTCGTCCGACCCGACGTGCACGTCCCCCGCATGGCCGAACGCCGCACCGTCGTACACCACCTGGTCGAACCGCGCCTGCGAGCCGAGTGCCTCGTAGGAGCCCAACAGCTCGTCCGATGCGCCGGCGTCCGACTGGGCCTTGGCCAGCAGGTCCCGCTCGGCGTCGAAGATGTCGGCCTCGTCGGCGATGGTGCGGCCGAGCACATGGTCGCGCTCGACCTCCAGCTCCGCGGCGTACGAGAGGAGGGTGGAGAGCGACGGCAGGAACACCGACGCGGTCTCGCCTCTCGCGCGGGCCCGCACGAAGCGCCCGACGGCCTGGGCGAAGAACAGCGGTGTGGACGTGTTGGTGGCGTACACGCCAACCGCCAGGCGCGGTACGTCGACGCCCTCCGACACCATCCGGACCGCGACCATCCAGCGCCGTTCCGAATCGGTGAAGTCGGCGATCCGCTTCGAGGCGCGCTTCTCGTCGGAGAGTACGACGGTCGCGGGTTCGCCGCTGATCTGCTTCAGGAGCGCGGCGTACGCGCGGGCTGCGTCCTGGTCGGAGGCGATCACCAGCCCTCCCGCGTCGGGCACGTGCCGGCGTACCTCGGTGAGGCGGCGGTCGGCGGCGGCGAGCACCGACGGGATCCACTCCCCCGATGGGTCGAGCGCCGTGCGCAGCGCCTGGGCGGTCAGGTCCTTGGTCAGCGGTTCGCCGAGCCCCGCCGCGATCTCGTCGCCCGCCCGGGTCCGCCAGGTCAGGTCGCCCGAGTACGCCAGGAACAGCACGGGCCGCACCACGTGGTCGGCCAGGGCATGTTCGTAGCCGTAGGTGAAGTCCGCGACCGAGCGCGGGATGCCGTCGGCGCCGGGCGCGTAGGTCACGAACGGGATCGGGTTCACGTCGGAGCGGAAGGGCGTGCCGGTCAGCGCCAGCCGTCGGGTCGCCGGGTCGAAGGCCTCGCGCACTCCCTCGCCCCACGACAGGGCATCTCCGGCATGGTGGATCTCGTCGAGGATCACCAGGGTCTTGAACCGCTCGGTGCGGATGCGCATCGCCAGCGGGTTCACAGCGACCCCGGCGTACGTCACCGCGACGCCGACGTAGTCAGCGGAGGTCTTCCCCGAGCCGGCGGAGTACGTCGGGTCGATCGGGATCCCCGCCCGAGCCGCGGCCTCCGCCCACTGGAGCTTCAGGTGCTCGGTCGGCGTGACCACGACGACCCGGTCGACGATCCGGCGGCCGAGCAGCTCGGCCGCCGCGGACAGTGCGAACGTCGTCTTGCCTGCGCCCGGCGTCGCCACGGCCAGGAAGTCACGGGGCGAGCGCGCGACGTAGTCGGTCAGTGCGGCCGTCTGCCACGCCCGAAGCGAGGTGGCGGTGCCCCAGGCAGCGCGCTCCGGCCAGGCCGGAGTGAGTGCTGCGGACGGTGGGACGGCCTCTTTGTCAGTCGAGGGCCGAGAGCTCACTCCCCGTTGTCTCCGTCGCCTCCGCCGGGCTTGAACGACTCCCAGATCTCCTTGCACTCCGGACAGACGGGGAACTTCTCCGGGGCGCGACTGGGGACCCAGACCTTGCCGCACAGCGCCACCACCGGCGTGCCCATCACCATCGCCTCGGTGAGCTTGTGCTTGTCGACGTAGTGGCTGAGTCGCTCGTGGTCACCCTCGTCGGTGGGGACCGTACGCTCCTCGACCCGCTCGTCGACGGCCGTACCGGTGACAGGGCCGGTGACAGGATCGCTCAGGGGTGAGAAGCCGGTGGGAACCACGGCTCCAGCCTACGACAGCGATCCGGCCGATCCCGCCTCGACGCGATGCCTTGTGGAGTGCCCGTGGGTCAGTTGAGCTCGGGGTCGGCGGGCCGGTTGGCGTGCCAGGCGAGCTCGCCCGGCTGGCGGCGCATCACCTCGCGCCAGAGGTCGCTGGGGTCCGCCTGGAAGGCGTCCGGTGCGAGCGACGGCACGACGTACCAGTCCCCGCCCTCGATCTCTCCCTCGAGCTGACCGGCACCCCAGCCGGCGTACCCGGCGAAGATCCGGATGCCGTCGACGGCCGAGTCGATGTCCCCGGCCTCGCCCTCGAGGTCGACGATCGCGAGCCGTTCGGCCACCGGCCGCAGCCCCGGAGGTACGGCGCCATGGTCACGCAGGAGCGCGACCGCGAGCGCGCCTTCGGGGGAGACCGGTCCGCCCCGGAACAGCACCTCGGGCTCGGCGACGACGTCGCCCCACTCGGCCAGGACCGCTACCACCGGTACCGGCGACGGTCGGTTGAGGACGACTCCCATCGCACCGTCCTCGTCGGCGTCGAGCAGGAGGACCACCGTGTCCGCGAAGTTCGGGTCGAGCAGCTCGGGCGACGCCAGCAGGAGCATCCCCGCCCGGAGCTCGACCATGGGTCCATCATGCCCTCCGTCTCATGCCCTCAGCCTCATGCCCTCTGATGAGTCAGCTCAGGCCGGAACCGGCCGCGACAGGCGGGCACGCGCGCGCTCCTCGAGCGCTCGCCCGGCGGCCGCCGCCGCCTCTGCGCTGCCACCGGCGCGGCCCACCGCGGCGGCCAGCAGCATCCGCTCCTTGGTCGCGGCCGTCGCCAGCGCGGCTGCCATCCGGCTGTCCCGAGGCTCGGCCCGGTAGCGGTCGAGGACCAGCCGGATACCCGGCAGCTCTTCGGCGGTCGCGTGCCAGGCCGCCACCGCCGCCTCGTCGAAGTCCGGGGGCTGGTCGGTCAGGGCGCGTTCGAGGTGGCCCGACAGGCGGGCGTGCCAGCGCAGCTGAAGGGCGCCGAGCAGGGTCAGCTCGTCCCCGAAGGTCTCGAGGACCCCGGGCACGTCCATCGGCAGCAGGCCGTCGCGGCGTGCGTCCGCGGTGTGTATCACCTTGCGGAGGGCCTCTCCGCGGCGGTGGAAGGTGGACCAGGTCATGGCCGTCTCCTCTCTCGTTCGTAAGCTGGGGGCCGGTTCACGTACCGTTGGTACGTACTTACGGTATGTGAGGGGCTCCGGGTACGCAAAGAGTGCCCGGGTGTCGGTCACAAGTCGCCTTGCGAGCAAGCTCGCTGCGGCGCTCGCTGCGGTCGTTCCCGGGCCGGGGCACAAGCCGCCTTGCGAGCAAGCTCGCTGCGGCGCTCGCTGCGGCCGGTAGATCCCCGACTTCGTCGGTGATCTACCGTCCTCGCTCGCGCTCGACCATCACGCTGGTCGACTTCACCACCGCTGTGGCCGCGACTCCCGGCGCGAGCTCCATCTCGTCGGCCGCCTCGCGGCTCATCAGGGACACCACGCGGTAGTCGCCACATGCCAGCTCGACCTTGGCCATCACGCCGTCGCGTTCGACGGCGACGACCACGCCGGTCAGCCGGTTGCGGGCGCTCGACGTACGGTCCGAGCCGGCCAGCGAGGTGAGGAATCCGGCCAGCTCCGACGCCGGCAGGACGCGCTGGTTGCCCCGCCGCTGGAACGCGATCCGACCCTCAGCCTCCCACCGGCGCAGGGTGTCGACACTGACGCCGACGCGCTGTGCGACCTCACCGATCCGCAGGTAGTCGACCACGCGGATCAGACTAGGGCGTGGGTCACGGCCCGCCGAACCCTGCTCGGCTCAGCACTCGCTGCCCGGCGGAGCCG
>JAICSC010000282.1 GCA_025937085.1 Nocardioides sp. | reverse complement strand
CCGAGCGGCCGCCGGTGAAGGGCGAGGTGTTCGCTTGACGGTGCAACGGCCACCTGCACATAATTCATCATATGGTGAATAGTCTGGTCGAGGTCCACGCCCTCGTCGTCGACCGCGGCCGCCGCCGGGTCCTGCACGGGCTCGACTTCACCATCGGACACGGGAGCGTGACCGGGCTGCTCGGTCCGAGCGGGTGCGGCAAGAGCACCTTGATGCGCTCGCTGGTCGGGGTACAGCAGTTGACCTCAGGGCGGGTGACCGTCGCCGGGTCGGATGCTGGGAGCAGCGAGCTGCGCAGCAGGGTCGGGTACGTCACCCAAGCCGCCAGCGTGTACGACGACCTCACCGTCCGCGAGAACCTCACGTTCTTCGCCCGGGTGCTCGGTGCGGACTCAGCGGCCGTGGCCGACGCGATCGCGACCGTCGACCTGGCCGACCACGCCGACCAGGTCGTGGGCCGGCTCAGCGGTGGCCAGCGCTCGCGGGCCAGCCTGGCGGTCGCGCTGCTCAACACCCCCGAGCTGCTGGTGCTCGACGAGCCCACCGTCGGCCTCGATCCGGTGCTGCGCCGTGACCTCTGGGCGCTCTTCCATCGGCTGGCCGACCAGGGGGCCGCGGTCTTCGTCTCCAGCCACGTGATGGACGAGGCCGACCGCTGCGACCGGCTGCTCCTGATGCGCGAGGGCCGGATCATCGCCGACGGCACTCCGCAGGAGATTCGCGAGAAGACCAGGACCGACGACATCGAGAGCGCCTTCCTGGCCCTCGTCGACGCCGACCGCTCCGGCGAAGGGAGCACCTCATGACCCCCCGGATCCTGCTGGCGGTCGCGCAGCGCGTGCTGACCCAGCTCCGGCGCGACCGCCGTACCGCCGCCATGCTGCTGGTCCTGCCCTGCGTGCTGATGACCCTGCTCTGGTGGATGTTCCAGGACCTTCCGGGCGATCTGTTCAACCGCTTCGGTCCGGCGCTGCTGGCGATGTTCCCCTTCATCGTGATGTTCCTCGTGACGAGCGTGACCACGCTCCGCGAGCGCACCTCCGGCACCCTCGAGCGGCTGCTCGCGATGCCGATGGGCAAGCTGGACTTCCTCGGCGGGTACGCCGCGGCGTTCGGAGTGGTCGCGGCCGTCCAGGCCGCGCTCGCAGTGGCCCTCAGCGTCGGACTGCTCGGGCTCGACGTCGACGGTCCGGTCCTGTTGCTCGGCCTCGTCGCGGTCGCCGACGCCGTCCTCGGTACCGCACTCGGCCTCTTCGTCAGCGCCTTCGCGCGCACCGAGTTCCAGGCCGTGCAGTTCATGCCGTTGTTCGTGATCCCGCAGATCCTGCTCTGCGGCCTGTTCGTGCCCCGGTCGTCCCTCCCCGACGTCCTGCACGGCCTCAGCGACGTGCTGCCGCTGAGCTACGCCACCGACGCCATGCTGACCCTGGTCAGCACCACCGCGACCGGTGACGTCTGGCGCGACCTCGGGATCGTCGGCGCGTTCGTGGTCGCCGCCCTGGGCCTGGGCGCCGCCACCCTCCGCCGCCGTACCGCCTGAGGTGCGAGCCCGACCTCCTCCGCATCCCAGGGCGCCGGCCGGCCCCGCGCGCGCCACGAAGTAGCCTGTCGGCATGTCGCTGCTCCGCCAGCCGTTGCTCCTGCTCGCCCGCAGCGGCCGCGTCAAGAGCCTGGTCAGCACGATGCCGGTGTCGGCGGGGATCGTGCGCAGCTACGTGCCCGGCGAGGACACCGAGGACGCCGTTCGCGCGGCGGCCGGTCTGGTCGAGGACCACCTGCGGGTGACCCTGGACTACCTCGGCGAGGACACTCTCGACTCCGACCAGGCCGATGCGACCGTCCGGGCCTACCTCGACGCGCTCGCGGCGCTGTCCGCCCACGGCCTCACCCGGCACGCCGAGGTCTCGGTCAAGCTGTCGGCGGTCGGCCAGGCGATCGCGCAGCAGGGGAACAAGATCGCTCTCGAGAACGCCCGCACCATCTGCCGCGCCGCGCGCAACGCCGGCACCACCGTCACCCTCGACATGGAGGACCACACCACCACCGATGCGACGTTGGCGACCCTGCGCGAGATCCGCAAGGACTTCCCAGAGACCGGCGCCGTGCTCCAGGCCTACCTCCATCGCACGGAGTCCGACTGCCGTGCGCTCGCCTTCGAGGGCTCACGCGTCCGCCTCTGCAAGGGTGCGTACGACGAGCCCGCGGAGGTCGCCTTCCAGAGCCGGCTCGAGGTCGACAAGTCCTACGTCCGCTGCCTGAAGGTGCTGCTGGCCGGCCAGGGCTACCCGATGATCGCGACCCACGACCCGCGGATGATCAAGATCGCCTCGTCCTTGGCGAGTCGCAACAGCCGCGCTGCCGGCAGCTACGAGTTCCAGATGCTCTACGGCATCCGACCCGAGGAGCAGCGACGTCTCGCGGCGGCCGGGGAGACGATGCGCGTCTACGTGCCCTACGGCACGGAGTGGTACGGCTACCTCATGAGACGTCTCGCCGAGCGACCGCGGAACCTGACATTCTTCGTCCGGTCCCTCATCTCCAAGAGCTAGCTCTCCAAGAAGTAAGGCACTCCCATGTCCACCACGGCGATCATCGGTGCCGGGGTCATGGGCGAGACCCTGCTCTCCGGGCTGATCCGCGGCGGCCGCCCGGCCTCCGAGCTGCTCGTCGGGGAGAAGCGGGCGGAGCGTGCTCGTGAGCTCGAGGAGAGGTACGACGTCTCCGTCGTCTCCAACGTCGACGCCGCGAAACGCGCGGACACGATCGCGCTCGTGGTGAAGCCCCAGGACATGGCGTCGGTCCTCGAGGAGATCGGTCCCACGGTCCGCCCCGGGCAGCTCGTCGTGTCACTCGCGGCCGGTATCACGACCTCGTTCCTGGAGTCGCGGCTGCCCGACGGCGTACCGGTCGTGCGGGTGATGCCCAACACGCCCGCCCTCGTGGACGAGGGCATGGCAGCGATCGCGCCCGGGTCCCACTGCGACGACGAGCACCTCGCCATCGCCGAGCAGCTCCTCGGCTCGACCGGTCGGGTGCTCCGCGTGCCGGAGAAGCAGATGGACGCCGTCACCGCGATCAGCGGCACGGGTCCGGCGTACGTCTTCTTCGTGGTCGAGTCGATGATCGAGGCCGGCGTCCACCTCGGTCTGCCGCGGGCGACCGCGACCGAGCTGGTGGTCCAGACCCTGGTCGGCTCGGCCAAGATGCTCCGCGAGACGGGCACCCATCCGACCGTCCTGCGCGAGCAGGTCACCTCGCCCGGCGGCACCACCGCCGCGGCGCTGCGCGAGCTCGAGGTGCACAGAGTCCGGGCGGCGTTCCTGGCGGCGATGGAGGCCGCGCGCAATCGCTCCGCCGAGCTCGCCGAGCTCGCCGAGGGCTCCTAGCGCTCTGCTGCTCCACCATGGGATGCAGGCGAGTTCGCACTCACCATGGCGCACACACCGTGGGAAGTGCGAAGACCTCGACATCCCATGGTGGAGTTTCATCCCCGACACGCTGCTTCCGACTCACGGAACCGAACCTGACCGCCGCCCGTCGACGTTGGTGAGGCAGGGAGGTCGGAGGGAGGTGCGATGACGGTCCCGGAGTACGACGACGTGTACGCCGCGCTGTGGCCGCGCCTGGTACGCACGGCGTACGCCGTCGCCGGTGACCGCGGACTCGCGGAGGACGCCGTACAGACGGCGTTCGCCAAGGCCTACCGCAGCTGGCGACGCATCTCGAGAATGACGGCGCCCGAGGCGTACCTGCGCCGGATGGTGGTCAACGAGGTACTGAACGACCGTCGTCTCGCTCGACACCGCCACGAGCTGCCCAGCGCCGAGCCGCCGGAGGAGGCGACGCTGATTCCGGTCGAGCCGGCGCTGGCCCACGACGAGATGTGGCGCGCGGTGTCCACACTCCCGCCGCGGCAGCGGGCGGTGCTGGTCCTGCGCTACTACGAGGACCTGAGTGAGCAGCAGATCGCCGACGCCCTCGGCTGTCGTCCGGGCACCGTCAAGTCGCAGGCGTCGGCTGCGCTCGCGGCGCTGCGCACCCGTCTCGACCTTCCGAGCCGAGCAGGAGGGGAATGGTGATGGACCTCGAGCAGGAGCTGAAGGAGACGTACGCCGCGCGGCTCGGCGCCCTGGACGTGTCCGGGGGTGACGTCGTGACGGCGCGTCGTACCGGCGCTCGGATGCGGATGCGTCGCCGCCTCGCCGTCGCTGCGGCCGCGGTTGCCGTGGTCGCGGTGGCAGTCGGCGGCTCCCTGGTCGGGACCGGCCGCGTCACGATCGGGCCGTCCGGCGACACCGGGCACTGGCGCGAGCTGCCCGCGGCGCCGCTGTCCCCGCGGGCCGATGCTCTCGGCGCGTGGACCGGACACGAGGTGATCGTGCTCGGCGGGGTCGCGAACGAGTGTCCACCCAACGCCGACAACTGCGCCGGGCCGACGGACGCGCCGATGCGGGACGGGGCGGCGTACGACCCGGCCACGAACACCTGGCGACGCATCGCGGACGCCCCGGTGGCCGTGGGGCCGGGTGACCGGCTGGTGGCCGCTGGCGGGAGCGTGATCCTGCGGCACTGGCGTGAGAAGGGCTCCGACTGGTTCGAATACGACCCTCGTGTGAACGCCTGGACCAGCATCGCGCCGGGGATGGATGTCGGAGACCTGCCGTCGGCCTACGGCTCGAAGGTCTACGCGATCGCAGGCAAGCACGTCCTGGTCTTCGAGGTCGACCAGGGCAGGTGGCACAGCCTGCCCGCCGATCCGAT
>JAICSC010000428.1 GCA_025937085.1 Nocardioides sp. | reverse complement strand
GTCGCCACCAGGCTGCTGGAGCGACTTCCGGTCTCCAGCTACCAGAGACCCCTGGTCGGGACCGGCGTGTGTGGTGGCCTGAGCACGTTCTCGACCATGCAGATCGAGATCGTGCGACTCATCCAGGATGGCGACTGGATCATCGCCGCCAGCTACGTCGCCGCCAGCATCGTGGCCGGCTATCTGGCGTTGCATCTGGCGACATCCATGGCGCGCCGGGGGGTCGTGCGATGGTGACGACACTCCTGCGCTGGGCTGCTCTGGCCGCGGGCGCCGGCTGCGGAGCGGTGTTGCGGTTCCTGGTCGACGCAGGCGTCACTCGACTGTTCCCGAACGCTCTCCCGGTCGGCACGATGGCGGTCAACCTCAGCGGCGCTTTCGCCCTCGGGCTGCTGGACGGCGCAACACTCCCTGCAGCGATGTCGTTCGTGTTCGGGACCGGTGTGATCGGGGCCTACACGACTTTCAGCACCTGGATGTTCGAGACCCAGCGCCTCGCCGAGGAACGGCAGACCGCGGTCGCCACTGCGAACCTCGGCCTGAGCCTGGCGCTGGGAGTCGCGGCCGGCGCCCTGGGGCTGTGGCTGGGAGGTGGGCTGTGATCGACGACTGTCTGAAGGTGACCTGCTACTTCGGAGAGCGCCTACGTGTCGGCCGGCGCTTCTTCTCCGACGTGCTGCTCGACACCTTCGAGGAGTACGACGTCTCCTCCAGCATCCTGCTTCGCGCCACCGGCGGTTTCGGCCTGCATCACCACGTGCGCTCCGACCAGACCTTGACGATGTCTGAGGACCCGTCGGTGATGGGCATGGCCGTGGACACGCGTTCCCGGATGCAGGTCCTGCTGCCTCGCGTGGTGGAGCTCCAGCCGCGGGGGATGCTCACGGTCGAGCGAGCCCGGGTCATCCGGGCCGATCTCACGTCGGTCGTGGTACCCGAAACGCTGCACGAGGCGACCAAGCTGACGATCTACGTCGGCCGCCACGAGCGCGCCCACGGCGTGCCCGCCCACGTCGCGGTGTGCGATCACCTCCATCGCCACGGGGTGTCGGGGGCGTCGGCGATCCTCGGCGTCGACGGCACCTTCCACGGCGAGCGGCAGCGTGCGCGGTTCTGGGACCGGAACCTCGACGTCCCGGCCATGATCCTCGCGGTCGGCCCCGGCGACCGGATCGAGGGCGCGCTGCCCGAGCTCGGGTCGCTGCTGCGCAGGCCCATGATCACGGTGGAGCGGGTCCGCGTGTGCAAACGAGACGGGCAGCTGCTGTCCGAGCCGCACGCCCTTCCCGACGTCGATGAGGAGGGACTGCGCATCTATCAGAAGCTGATGGTCTACACCTCCGAGTCTCAGCTGCACGGCAGGGAGCCCCTCCACCGGGCGATCACTCGTCGTCTGCGTCAGACCCGGGCGTCGGGGGCCACCTCCCTCCGGGGTGTCTGGGGCTTTCACGGCGACCACGAGCCGCACGGTGACCGGGTGACGCGACTGGGCCGACATGTCCCGGTCATCACCGTGATAGTGGACTCCCCGAGCAGGATCGCCGAGTCGTTCGGCCTCATCGACGAGCTCACCTCCGAGCACGGGCTCGTGACCGCCGAGATGGTGCCTGCGATGCAGCACTTCGAGCACGGCGGG
>JAICSC010000425.1 GCA_025937085.1 Nocardioides sp. | reverse complement strand
GATGGTTCGCAACGGCTCGCCGACGAGCTGGTCGCCCGCGCGGTGCTGCCGTACGGCGTACCGGTGCATGCCGTCGACGCGAACGCCTCGTGGGCACGTCCCGGCACCCGCCTCCCCGACGGCGTCGAGGAGCTCGCCGGGATCCTGCGGCTGACCCGGTCCAGGGATCAGTCGTCCGCTTGAGGTGGGGCCCCAGCCCCACCCGGAGCGGACGACCCTGGGACCGCGAACCGGATCTCGACCAGCAGGCCGCCGTACGACGAGTCGGTGAGGCGGATCTCGCCGCCCCGACGGCGGACCAGCTCGCGGACGATCGACAGGCCGAGGCCCGTGCCGCCGGTGTCCCGGGAGCGCGCGTCGTCCAGCCGCGCGAAGCGGTCGAAGGCCCGTTCCCGGTCCGAGGCCGCGATGCCCGGGCCGTCGTCGGCGATCCGGAGCACGCCCGCCCGGGCAGTCCGCTCGAAGGACACCTCGACCCGTGACCGGGCGTGCCGCGCGGCGTTGTCGACGAGGTTGCCGACGACACGTTCGAGCTCGAGCCGGGTCATCGGAAGCGCCCCGGCCGTCACGGGACCCACGACGACGTGCGGTGCGAGCTCATCGGAGGCGAACGCCGGCAGGACCAGACGCGGCTCGGCCGGAGGGTCGGGCGTGGGCAGCTCGTCGGCGGCGTCGAGCCGGGCCAGGACCAGGAGGTCGTCGACGAGGACCGAGAGGCGCTCGAGCTCGGCGGCCAGGTCGGCGTGTGCCTCGGCGGTGGCGCCGTGCCGGCGGTTGACATCGGCCTGGATCCGGAGGGAGGCCAGTGGGTTGCGCAGCTCGTGGGCGACGTTGGCGACGAAGCTCCGCTCGCGCTCGCGCGCGGCCGAGAGCCTGTCGAGCATCGAGTTGAGGGTCACCGCCAGGGCATGGATCTCGTCGCGGGACGCCGGCTCGGGCAGACGTTCCTCCTGCCCGGCGCCCGACACGCGCTCGGCGGCCGCCCGCAGCGACTCGACCGGACGGAGTGCGGCGCCGATCACCCGGAAGGCCACCAGGCCGAGGACGAGCAGCAGCAGCGGGTAGGAGACCAGCAGCGTGACCACCAGCAGGTGCTGGCTCCGGGCCAGATCCTCCACCGGTTCTGCGACGACCACGACCGGTGCGCCCGCCTCCCGCGACGCCGGAGTCGCGGTCACCCGCAACGAACCGACCAGGCCGAGGCGCGACCCCGGGACCGTGACCGGACCGGACTCGGCGCGGCTCAGCTCGGACCCGCTCAGCAGAGGTGTCAGGCGGTCGCCGTTGGCCGACGCGCTGAGCACCCGGCCCCGGGCGTCGACGACCTGGACCGACTCCGAGCCGGTGACCGGGATCGGGTCCGGCAGCCGATCGGCCGTGACGAGGGCGGCGACCTGCTGGGCGGTGGCGGCGGCGCGCCGGTCGAGGTCATGGCGGCTGGCGACCGAGAGGGCGACGTAGAGCGCAACGCTCCCGACGGCCTGGGCGACGGCCAGTCCGAGCAGGCCGATGGTCATCAGCCGAGCCCGGAGCGACTGTCGGGCCCACCAGCCGGTCATCGGGCCAGCCGGTAGCCGGCCCCGCGCACCGTCTCGATCACCCCGGGGCCCAGCTTGCGACGCAGGTATCCGACGTACACCTCGACGGTGTTCGGCTCGTAGCCGACACCGCGGGCGTCCCAGACCCGGTC
>JAICSC010000115.1 GCA_025937085.1 Nocardioides sp. | reverse complement strand
GTGCGTCCTCGTTCTTCTCGGGCGGGTGCCGAGCGAGCTCGGCCACCACTCTCGGGAATGCCCGACCGAAACCCGCGGTTGCAGCCGTTCGGGCCGTGCTCCGGCCCGGGAAGGGGTACGCCGTGGGGCTCACCGAGTCCGATGCCGTCCGGCGCGTGGCGATGGTCAGCGTGCACACCTCGCCGCTGGACCAGCCGGGCACCGGTGACGCCGGGGGCATGAACGTCTACGTCCTCGAGCTCTCCCGCCGGCTGGCGGCCGCCGGGATCGAGGTCGACATCTTCACCCGGGCCACGTCGTCCCGGCTCGACCCGGTCCTCGAGGTCGGCGACGGGATCACCGTCCGCAACATCCACGCGGGCCCCTTCGAGGGACTCACCAAGGGTGAGCTCCCGGGCCAGCTCTGCACCTTCGCGCGCGAGGTGCTCCGCACGGAGGCCGGGCTGCCGCTCGGCCACTACGACGTGGTCCACTCGCACTACTGGCTCTCCGGGCAGGTCGGCGCGCTCGCCCGCGACCGGTGGGGGGTGCCGCTGGTGCACACCATGCACACCATGGCCAAGGTCAAGAACGACGCGCTGGCCGCCGGCGACATCCCCGAGCCCTCCGCTCGGATCATCGGAGAGGAACAGGTCGTCGAGGCCGCGGACATGCTGATCGCCAGTACCGACCTCGAGGCCAAGCAGCTGGTCAACCTGTACGACGCCGACCCGGGCCGGGTCGAAGTGGTCCATCCCGGCGTCGACCTCAACGTGTTCCGGCCCCGCGACAGCCACGCCGCACGCGAGCACCTCGGGCTGCCCTTCGACGCGCACGTCCTGCTGTTCGCCGGCCGGATCCAGCCACTCAAGGCGCCCGACGTACTGCTGCGCGCCGTCGCCCGGCTGCTCGAGGTCAAACCTCAGCTGCGGTCGCGGCTCGTCGTACCCGTGGTCGGCGGCCCGTCCGGCTCGGGCCTCGAGCACCCGGGGGCCCTGGCCGACCTGTCGGCCGAGCTGAGGATCGACGACGTGGTGCGCTACGTGCCGCCCGTACCGCCGGCGGAGCTCGCCGTCTGGGACGCGGCCGCGTCGCTGGTGGCGGTCCCGTCGTACAACGAGTCCTTCGGCCTCGTGGCGGCCGAGGCGCAGGCAGCCGGGACACCGGTGATCGCCGCCGCCGTCGGTGGTCTCACGACCGTGGTCGCCGATGGCGAGAGTGGGCTCCTGCTCGACACGCACGAGCCCGACGAGTGGGCCCACGCGATCGGCCGGGTCCTGCTCGACGACGGGTTGCGCGCCCACCTGGCTGCCGGCGCCCGCTTCCGCGCGGGGGCGTTCTCCTGGGAGGACACCGCCGAACGCACGCTCGACGTCTACGAGCGCGCCCGCGCTTCCCTGCGCCAGGCGGTGTAGGCAGGCGCCGGCACGTGGCAGGGTCGTCACCATGAGCGACCTCGCCCAGGTGTTGCGCGACTACCTGACCGACAACGACCTCGAGTTCGAGGAGCGCGGCGGCTCGTTCAGCTTCGCCCTGCCGGGGGAGCGCAAGCTCCAGACGCCGGTGCGCATCGACCTCGGACCGCACGCCCTCGGCGTCCACGCGTTCGTGTGCCGCAACCCCGACGAGAACCACGAGCGCGTCTACCGCTGGCTGCTCGAGCGCAACCTCAGGACGTACGCCGTGTCCTACGCCGTGGACCACCTCGGGGACATCTACCTGGACGCGCGGCTGCCGCTGGCACTGGTGACCACCGAGGAGCTCGACCGGCTGCTCGGGTCGGTGCTCTCCCACGCCGACGGCTCCTTCAACACGATCCTGGAGCTCGGCTTCGCCTCGTCGATCCGCAAGGAGTGGGAGTGGCGGCAGCTCCGCGGCGAGTCCACCCGCAACCTCGAGGCCTTCCGCGGCTGGCTGGAAACCGGGGAGACCCCGGATCTCGGCTCGACCTAGCCTGACCGGATGGTCTGGCCCTTCTTCGACCTGCGCATCTCCTCGGGAGAGGTCCTTCTGCGCGGGGTCACCGACGCGGACCTCCCGAGGCTGGTCGCGGCGCTCCCCGACGACCTGGAGCTGAACCCGGCCAACGAGCGCTTCCCCGCCCTGTCGCCCCGGGACGACCGCCGCCGGCAGCTGGTCGCCGAGATCTGGAAGCACCGGGGCACGTGGTCGCCGGAGTCCTGGTGCCTCGACCTCGCGGTCGAGCTGGACGGCCGTGTCGTCGGTGTCCAGGCGCTCGAGGCCGAGCAGTTCCCCCTGCTGCGCACCGTCGACTCGTTCTCCTGGCTCTCCACCGAGGTGCGCAGGCGCGGACTCGCCACCCAGATGCGCGCCGGCGTCCTCGCGCTGGCCTTCGACCACCTCGGTGCCGAGGTGGCGGTGTCCTCGGCCCGCACCGACAACACGCCGTCGCTGGCGGTCTCCTATGGACTCGGCTACGTCGACAACGGGCTCAGCCGCACCAACACCCCGACCGGACCGTTCGACCTGCAGCACGTGCGGCTGACCCGCGACGCCTGGCGGCAGGGCGGGCGCACCGCCGAGGTCAGCGGTGTCGACGCCTGCCTAGCGTGGTTCGGTGTCGGTTGAACACGGCTCGAGCGGCAGGTCGGCGGGCGTCCCGGTCGCAACCGCCCCGATCGCGGACCTCGCAGGCTCGGTCCGCGGGGCGCGACGTCTCGCGACCCCCACGCCGACCAGGGCGAGCGCGCCACCGACGTACGCCATCCCGGGCGGTGTCTCACTCAGGAAGATCCAGCCCATCAGGATCGTGAGCGGTGGCACGAGGTACGTCGTGATGCCGAGGCTGCTGGCCGTCATGTGGCGCAGGGCGAAGGCGTACGTCGTGAACGCGATCGCGGTCGGGAACAACCCGAGATAGACCACCCACCAGATGTCGGACGCGGACGCGTCCCGCGTGGCCGAGACCAGCTGGCCGGCGAACGGCAGGCAGGCGACCGCTCCGACCGTGCAGGCCAGCCAGGTGACGTGGAGGGCCGACAGCCGGGCGACCAGCGGCTTCTGCACCACCAGCGCGACCGAGTACACCAGCGCGGCGAGCAGGCAGAGCAGCACGCCGGCGACGTCGTTGTGGCCGCCGGGCTGGGAGACGCCGATCAGGACCACGCCGGCGAACGCGAGGACCAGCCCCAGCCCGAGCCACGGCGTGAACCGCTCGCGGAGGAACAGCGTGGCGAGCACCGCGATCAGCACCGGGGAGATCTGGATCAGCATCGCCGACGTACCGGCGTCCACGTGGTGCTCGCCCTGGTTCAGCGCGACGTTGTAGACGCCGAACCAGAGCACCCCGATCGTCACCAGACCCAGCCAGTCGCGCCCGCTCGGGCGCGGCAGCCCGCGCGAGACTGCGACGATGCCGAGCGCGATCGAGCCGACGACGAGCCGCCCGAGCGACAGCCCGCCGGCAGAGAAGTCGTGCCCCAGATGGCGGATCGCGACGAACGCGGAGGCCCAGAGCAGCAGGGTGGTGGCGATGGCCGCGACAGGCAGCCAGGGACGGTCGGACAACGGCACCCGCCCAGCCTAGGCAGCACCACCGACAGTCCTCGCGCGGTTTTCGGACGCCGCGTGCACGCCCCAGGATCAGCCGCGGCTGGAGGCGCGGACCACCAGCTCGGGCTGGAACACCACCTGCTGGTGCATGTGACCCGGGTCGGTGGCCTCCTCGAGTGCCAGCGCGGCGGCCCTGGCGCCGAGCTCCTGGCGGGGCTGGCGGACCGAGCTGAGCGGCACCGCGGCGGCGGCCGCGAAGTCGATGTCGTCGTACCCGACGATGGCCAGGTCACGGGGCACGTCGCCGCCGGCGCCGATCGTCTGCTGGAGCAGGCCAAGCGCCAACAGGTCATTGGCGCAGAACGCCGCCGTCGGACGCCGCCGCCGGGGGAGCCCGGCCAGCCGTTCGCCGGCGGCGCGGCCCTCGGTGACGGTGAGTCCGGCGGTGGCCAGGTGGACGAGTGCGTCCGGATCGCGGCCGGCCTCGACCCACGCGCTGCGGGCCCCCTCGAGCCGATCGCGGACCTGTCCGATCGCGGTCGGACCCCCCACGAACGCGACGTGCTCGTGCCCGAGCTCGACCAGGTGCTCGACCGCCAGCCGGCCGCCGAGGACGTCGTCGACCGCGACCGTGCAGAACCGGTCGGCACCCCGGGTGCGGTCGACGATCACGACCGGTGTCCCGCGCCTGACGATCTCGGCCAGGAAGGCGGAGTCGGGGTCGACCGGCGTGATCAGGATGCCCTGCACCCGCTGCTGCTGGAGGTGCTCGAGGTGGGCATGCTCGCGCGAGTCGCTCCCGGCGCTGTTGCAGATGAACACGCTGAGCTCGTCGGCCATCGCGGCGTCCTCGATGCCCTGGGCCACGTCGGTGAAGAACGGGTTGCGACCGTCGAGCATCACGTAGGCCAGGGCCCGGCTGGTGCCGGCCCGGAGCTGGCGCGCACCCTCGTGGCGCACGAAGCCGAGGTCGAGCATGGCCCGCTCGACGCGCTCACGAGTCGACGGCCGGACCCGCTCCGGGCGGTTGAGCACGTTGGAGACCGTGCCGAGCGAGACGCCGGCGGCGGCGGCCACGTCCTTGACCGAAGCGCCGCGACGCGGCACCAGCTGCGACACCATCGGCGCCCCCTTGAGACGTCCGTTGAAACGAATGCAGCACAGAGTAGCGGTACCAGGGGCTCGCGGGGGGCCTCTCCGTGCCCGAGGTCGCGCCACGAAACCTGCGGGGAGCCAGCAAGGACCCAGCAAGGATCCAGCAAGGACACGGCAGCGGCCCAGAGAAGGCGCCCGAGAAGGGAGGTGGTTGACGCGAGGTAGGTCTCTCACTACGCTCCCTTGGAATCTCTTGAAACCTTTCAATTCCAGGAGGAGCGACGGATGTCGGAAGCGGTGACGCAGCCCGTGCTGGAACTGCGTGACGTCGCCAAGTCGTTCGGGTCGGTGACCGCGCTCCGGGCCGGGACCCTGGTCGTAGAGCCCGGATCCATCCACGCGCTGGTCGGTGAGAACGGCGCGGGCAAGTCGACCCTCGTCAAGATCGTGGCGGGCGTCTACCAGCGCGACGCGGGCACGTTCCGGTTCCAGGGCCACGACGCCGACTTCGCCACGACCGCGGCCGCGAAGGACGCGGGCATCGCGGTGATCTACCAGGAGCCGACCCTGTTCCCCGACCTCTCGGTGACCGAGAACATCTTCATGGGGCGGCAGCCGCTCACCACGGGTCGCCGCATCGACCGGACCGCGATGTACGCCGAGGCCGAGCAGCTCTTCGCCCGGCTGGGCGTTCAGCTCGACCCGCGCCGGATGGCACTCGGGCTCTCGATCGCCGACCAGCAGATCATCGAGATCGCCAAGGCGATCTCGCTCGACGCGTCCCTGCTGATCATGGACGAGCCGACCGCGGCGCTCTCGGGCAACGAGGTGGAGCGGCTCTTCGGCGTGGCCCGGTCGCTGCGCGACGAGGGTCGGGCTCTGGTGTTCATCTCCCACCGCTTCGACGAGGTCTTCGCGCTGTGCGACACGGTCACCGTGATGCGCGACGGCTCGTACGTCTCCACGGACCGGATCGAGGACACCTCGGTCACCGAGATCGTCTCGCGGATGGTCGGCCGCGAGGTCTCCGAGCTCTTCCCCAAGACGCCCGCGCGGATCGGGGACGTGGTGCTCGACGTGGAGGGGCTCACCACCGCCGGCGTCTTCCGCCAGGTGACCTTCCAGGTCCGCTCGGGCGAGATCGTCGGGCTGGCGGGACTCGTCGGCGCCGGACGCAGCGAGATCGCACGGGCGGTCTTCGGAGTCGACCGGTACGACGCGGGCACGGTTCGGCTGCTCGGGCGCGACGTACCCCCGCACGAGCCGCGCTCGTCGATCCGCGCCGGGATGGCGTTCGTCCCCGAGGACCGCCGGCAGCAGGGCCTGGTCACCGAGGGCTCGGTCGCCCGCAACATCACCGGCGTCATCCGCTCCGGGCTCGCCAGGGCGGGCCTGCTCACCTCGCGCGCCGAGAACGCCGCGGCCGTGCCCTGGGCGCGCCGCCTCGAGGTGAAGACCGGCGCACTCGACATGCACGCGGCCACCATGAGCGGCGGCAACCAGCAGAAGGTCGTGATCGCGAAGTGGCTCGCGACCAACCCGAGGCTGCTGATCATCGACGAGCCCACCCGAGGCATCGACGTCGGCACCAAGGCCGAGGTCCACCGGCTGCTCTCCGAGCTCGCGGGCCAGGGGATGGCGATCCTGATGATCTCCTCCGAGCTCCCCGAGGTGCTCGGGATGGCCGACCGCGTGCTGGTCGTGCGCGAGGGCGAGATCACCGCCGACCTCGACCGCGCGGACGCGACGCCGGAGTCCGTGATGACCGCCGCGACCCGATCGGACCCGGCAGCATGAACTCACCCCACGACGTTCTTCTCCTCCTCCGCACCGCTTCACCCAGCGAGATCGTGCCCTCCTCCGCTTCGCTCCCCCGGGACACGCTCCCGCCGGGGCCCGAAGCCGCTCCCCCGTCGAACAACGCCGCAGGGACCCCGAGATGACAGAGCTCCTGGTCCAGCCCAGCCGGCTCAGCCCCGTCCAGCGCGCGGTCACCGGCGTCCTCCGCTCGCGCGAGATCGCGATCGCGGTCGTCCTCGTCGTGGTGGTGGTCGCCACCACGCTGAAGAGCTCCTCGTTCGTGTTCAGTCACGACGGGTGGCGCGACCTGCTCCTCTCCCCGTCCCTGCTGTTCCTGGTCGCGATCGGCGAGATGGTGGTGATCGTCACCCGGAACGTCGACCTCTCGGTCGGGTCGACGCTCGGCCTCTCGGCGTACCTCACCGGTCGCGTGTTCATCGACCATCCCGGCATCCCCGTGCTGGCCGTCTTCCTGATCGGGCTCGCCTTCGGCGCCGCCCTGGGTGTCGTCAACGGCCTGATCGTCACCCTGTTCAACGTCCCGTCGCTGGTGATCACCCTCGGCACGATGTACGCCTATCGCGGCGCGCTGGTGCACTGGGCCGGCAGCAAGCAGATCTACGCCTCCAACCTCCCCGACTCGTTCCAGAACCTCGGCACCCAGCAGATCCTCGGCATCCCGGTGCTGACCCTGCTCGGGATCGTGGTGCTGGTCCTGGTGGGCTACTACCTCTGGAACGCCCGCGGCGGCCGCGAGCTCTACGCGATCGGCTCCGACCCCGAGGCCGCGGAGCTGTTCGGCCTCCCGGTACGCCGCCGCGTGTTCGGGGCGTTCGTGCTCTGCGGCGCGCTGGCGGGCCTGGCCGGCGTCGTGCAGGCCGCGCGCTACTCGACCGCCACCTCGGCGACCGGTCAGGGGATGGAGCTCGAGGCCGTTGCGGCCGTCGTGATCGGCGGCGTCGCGATCTTCGGCGGCAGCGGCTCGGTGTACGGCGCGGCGATCGGCGCCTTCCTCCTGATCACCATCAACGCCGCGCTGCCGATCCTCGGCATCGGGGAGTTCTGGCAGAACGCCGTCGTCGGCATCCTGATCCTCGGCTCCATCTGCCTCGACCGGCTCCTCGCCCTCCGCCGGGCACACCGCCTGATCGAGTCGAGGGGCGAGTCATGACGCCGCCGACCGCGACCACGGCGGCCGGACCCGCCACCAACGGCACCGGCACGACGTACGCCGCCTACGCGCGACCGCTGTGGCAGCGACTGCTCCTCAACCGCACCGCGGCGATGGTCGCGCTCCTGGTGATCGCCTACGTCTACGCCTACAACCAGGTGCAGTTCTTCAGCGGACCGCTGACCAACTACTTCCTGCTCCTCGACATGGCGCCGATCCTGCTGATGGCGCTGCCGATGACGCTGGTCATCATCACCGGCGAGATCGACCTGTCGGTGGCCAGCATGCTCGGCCTGAGCGCGGTCGTCACCGGTCTGCTCGTCCAG
The DNA here is from genome assembly GCA_025937085.1 of Nocardioides sp. Classification (GTDB taxonomy): domain Bacteria; phylum Actinomycetota; class Actinomycetes; order Propionibacteriales; family Nocardioidaceae; genus Nocardioides. The sequence continues at coordinate 1,775 of JAICSC010000115.1, read as the reverse complement.
GACCACGGGCTGTCGGTGCCGGTCGCGGCCCTGGTCGCGCTCGTGGTCGGGCTCGTCGCGGGACTGCTCAACGGGTTCCTGGTCGCCTACGTCGGGCTCCCGTCGCTCGCGGTCACGATCGGCACGCTGGCTCTGTACCGCGGCATCGCGGTCGGCCTGATCGGGACCAAGGCGGTCAGCGACCTCCCCGCCCACTGGCAGACCCTGGCCAACAAGCACCTCGGCACCAGCAGCTATCCGCTGATCGTGGTCCCGATCGCCGTCCTGGCGGTGGTCTTCGCGCTGGTGCTGCACTTCACCCCGTTCGGTCGCGGCGTCTACGAGATCGGGCTGAACTCGGAGGCCGCGCACTTCAGTGGGGTCGACGTACGCCGGACCAAGCTCGTGCTCTTCGCGCTCAGCGGCGTGGTCTCGTCGTTCGCCGGCGTCTTCTACCTGCTCCGGTTCAACAGCGCGAACACGGACACGGGGACCGGTCTGGAGCTGCAGGTGATCGCGGCCGTGCTGCTGGGCGGAGTCTCGATCTTCGGCGGCCGCGGCGACCTGGTGGGCGTCCTCGCCGGCGTGCTCCTGATCGGGGTGCTCCAGAGCGCACTGCGGCTGCAACAGACCAGCTCCGATGTCATCGAGATCGTCATCGGTGTGCTCCTGGTCCTCTCGGTGATCTCGACCCAGCTGCTGGACCGGGTCCGCGCCCTGTGGATCCGATCCAGGAGGACCCAACGGTCCGCCCCGGCGCCGGAGGTCGGCGACGAGTCGTCACGAAAGGTGATGTCATGAAGTGGAAGTCCAAGCGGTTCGCCGCGACCGCCGCTGTCGCGGTGGGGGTGAGCCTCGCGCTGGCCGGGTGCGGCAACTCGTCGAGCGCCACGGCCGGCGGCGGAGGAGGTGGCGGAGACACGACCATCACCTTCATCCCGAAGAACCTCGGCAACCCGTACTTCGACACCAGCGACAAGGGTGGCTCGGAGGCGATCAGCGAGTTCGGCGGGAAGTACGCGCAGGTCGGCCCCCAGCAGGCGACGCCCGACGGCCAGGTCCCGTTCATCAACACCGCGGCCCAGCAGGGGATCAAGGCTCTCGTGATCTCCGCCGACGACCCGAGCGCCCCGTGCGACGCGATCAAGCAGGCGATGTCGGCCGGCACCAAGGTCGTGACCTTCGACTCCGACACCGGCCCGGGCTGCCGGAACCTCTTCGTCAACCAGGCCACGGCCCAGGGCATCGCGCAGGTCGAGGTGGACCTGATCGCCAAGGAGATCGGGAAGAGCGGCGAGATCGCGATCCTGTCCGCGAGCGCCAACGCGACCAACCAGAACGCCTGGATCGCGATCATGAAGAAGGAGCTCGCGTCGAAGTACCCCAAGATCAAGCTGGACGCCGTGGTCTACGGCAACGACGACGACCAGACGTCGTTCGACAAGACCTCGGCCCTGCTGCAGCAGTACCCGAAGCTCAAGGGCATCATCTCGCCCACGACGGTCGGCATCGCGGCGGCGGCCCGCTACCTGTCGAAGTCGCAGTACAAGGGCAAGGTGGCGCTCACCGGGCTCGGTACCCCGAACCAGATGCGGCCGTTCGTCAAGGACGGCACCGTCACGGAGTTCGCGCTGTGGAACCCGGAGGACCTCGGCTACCTCGCGGCGTACGCCGCCAAGGCCCTGGTCGACGGAACCATCACCGGCAAGCAGGGTGACACCTTCACCGCCGGGAAGCTCGGCAAGTACACCGTCGGCGCCGACAGCCAGGTCCTGCTCGGCAAGCCGTTCGTGTTC
>JAICSC010000018.1 GCA_025937085.1 Nocardioides sp. | reverse complement strand
GCGGCAGCGAACGCCGCAGCGAGCTTGCTCGCCAGGCGACGAGGGCCCGAGCCGACGAAGGTGGGGCGGAACGGCGGCAGCGAACGCCGCAGCGAGCTTGCTCGCAAGGCGACGAGGGCCCGAGCCGACGAAGGTGGGGCGGAACGGCGGCAGCGAACGCCGCAGCGAGCTTGCTCGTTAGGCGAGTGGGGTGGCCTCGGCGAGCCCCATCCGGTCAAGCATCCAGGCCTGCCTGAAGGCACGGTCCCGCCAGGCGCGGTAGCGCCCGGACACGCCGCCGTGGCCGGCCGACATCTCGGTCTTGAGCAGCACGTCCGGGCGGCCGTCGTGATCGGGTGCGGTGGCGCGGAGGCGGGCCACCCACTTGGCCGGCTCGACGTAGAGCACCCGGGTGTCGTTCACCGACGTGGTCGCCAGGATCGGCGGACAGGCCCGAGGACCGACGTTGTCGTACGGCGCGTAGCCGGCGAGGTAGTCGTAGGTCTCGGGATCGCCCTCGGGATTGCCCCATTCTTCGTACTCGGGGATCGTGAGCGGCAGGCTGGCGTCCAGCATCGTGGTGAGGGCGTCGACGAACGGCACCTCGGCCACGAGGCCGCCGACGAGGTCGGCGTGCTCGTTGGCCACGACCCCGATCAGCAGACCGCCTGCCGAGCCCCCCTCGCCGACGATCCGCTCGGGAGTGGCCCAGCCGGTCGCGACGAGGTGACGGGCGCAGGCTGCGAAGTCGGAGAACGTGTGGCGCTTGTGGAGCAGCTTCCCGTCGTCGTACCAGCGCCGGCCCATCTCGCCACCACCGCGCACGTGTGCGATCGCCACACCCGCGCCCCGGTCCAGGAGCGAGAGCCACGGCACCGAGAACCCGGGGTCGATCGAGATCTCGTAGGCGCCGTACCCGTAGAGCAGGAACGGGATCGGGCGCTCCTCGCCCTCCGGGCCGCGGGCACCCCGCCGGCACACCACCGAGATCGGGATCCGTTCGCCGTCGTCGGCGACCGCCCAGAGCCGGCGTTCCTCGTACGCCGCAGGATCGTGGCCGCGGACCGGTTGCTGCTTGCGCAGCGACAGCTCGCGGCTCCGGACGTCGTAGTCGTAGACCGAGGACGGCACGGTCAGCGAGGTGTAGGAGACCCGGACGACCGGCTGGTCGAACTGCGCGCCGCCGCCGGCGCCGACCGTGTAGACCTCCTGGGGGAACTCCACGACGTAGTCGTCCCCGACACCGTCGCTGCCCAGCTCGAGGATGCGGAGCTGGGTGAGCCCGCCGCTGCGCTGATGGACGACCAGGTGCCCTCGGTACGCCGCGACATCCTCGAGGCGGACCCGCTCGTCGTACGGGATCAGCGGCGTCCAGCCGGAGGGGGGCGTCGGCGCGATCGGGCAGGTGCCGATCTCGAAGTCGGCGCCCGTGTGGTTGTGCTGCACGAGGAAGACCTCCTCGCCGGCGATGACGGCGTGCTCGAGCCCGTACAGCAGACCCTCCTCGCGCGGGTGGAACACGACCCACTCCGCGTCGGGGTCGGCGCAGTCGAGATAGCGGTTCTCGGAGGTGTTCTTGGACGACGAGGCGATCACCAGGAACCGCTGCGTGCGGCTGCGCCCGATCCCGACGTCGAAACGTTCGTCGCTCTCGTGGAACACGAGGTCGTCCGGCTCCGTGGACCCGACCCGGTGCCGCCACACCTTGTCGCGGCGCCAGGCGTCGTTGACGGTGCAGTAGTAGAGGTCGTGCCCGTCGGGGCTCCAGACGCCGCCGCCGAGAACGCCCTCGATCCGGTCGGGGAGCAGCTCACCGGTGGTGAGGTCCTTGACCTCGAGCACGTACCGCTCGGTTCCGACGGTGTCGGTCGCGAACGCGAGGCGGGTCCCGTCGACGCTCACGCTGACGCCGCCCACGGAGTAGAACTCGTGTCCCTCCGCGAGCGCGTCGTGGTCGAGCATGACCTGTTCGCCGGGGAGGGCCGGCTGGTCCGGTCCGGCGTCGTCGTCCGGCTGCGGAGGCACCCAGCTGTTCTCGTCGGTCACCGGCGCCCGGCAGGACGCGCCGTACTCGCGCCCCTCGAAGGAGCGGCCGTAGTACCACCAGCCGCGGTTGCGCGAGGGCACCGACAGGTCGGTCTCCTTCGTGCGGGCTTTGATCTCGCCGTAGAGCGCCTCGCGCAGGGCGGCGAGGTGGCCGGTGCTCGCCTCGGTCCAGGCGTTCTCCGCCTCGAGGTACGCGGTCACCTCGGGTGTCCCCTTCGCCCGCAGCCAGTCGTACTCGTCGGTGCGACTGCGGCCGTGGTGCTCGGCGGTCACCGGTCGCCGGTCGGCGACGGGAGGGCTGGTGGGTGGGCTGCTGGGACGGTTGGGCGAAGCGGCGGCTTGCTCGGCGGGGCTCGTCATGTTGCGGACCCTATTCGCTGGTCCACGGATGCGGGTGCGCTACTAGCATCGCGCCATGCTCGAGCTGCGTCTCGTCTCCGACCAGGAGCTTCCGGCGCGGCGGCGTCAGGCGCTCGACCGCGCGGCCGAGCGGCGGGTGCGAACGCGCTACGAGGATCCCGAGGACGCGCGCATCATGGCCGAGGCCGTCTTGGAGCGCAACGCCGACGACCTGCGCCACTACGACGTGGTCGAGGGCGGGGTGACGGTCGGCTGGATGCTGTGGCGGCACAAGAAGGACCAGGCCGACGTGAGCGACCTGGTGCTCGACGAGTCCCGACGCGCACCCGAGCTCCTCCCGGCCCTGGTCGAGACGGCGCGGGCCGACGGAGCCCGCTTCCTCGGCGTGACGGCGGTCCCGGGGGAGCCGGCCCGCGACCCGCTCGTGGCCCTCGACGTCTTCGTTCCCCGGGCCACGAACATGGCGCTGCCTCTGGACGGACACATCGGCGATCCGGGCGAGCTGGAGCTGCGTCCGATGACCGCGGAGACCTTCGACGCCTATCTGGACGGCAGCACCGACGAGTACGCCGGCGAGCTGGCTGCGGCAGGCATGTCCCAGAAGTCCGCCCGCGAGCAGGCGGAGCAGCAGATGGCCGAGCTGATCCCGGCCGGTCTCGACTCGCCGGGCCAGAGCTTCTTCACAGCCTGGGTCGGCGACGTCCCCGTCGGCACGCTGTGGCTCTCGACCGAGGACCCGTTGGCGTTCGTCTACGACATCGCCGTCGACGAGTCGCAGCGGCGGAAGGGCTACGGCGAGGCGATCATGAACGCCGGTGCGCGCTGGTGTCGCGAGCGTGGCCACCCCGCACTCGGTCTCAACGTGTTCGCCCACAATCCCGGCGCCCGAGCGCTGTACGACAAGCTGGACTACCACGTGACCGCGGACTACCGCAGCATCGATCTGGACGATGCCGGCTGAACCACGCGGACGCGTCGACCTCAACGCAGACCTCGGCGAGGAGGTCACCGACGACGCCGGGCTGCTCACGGTGGTCACCTCGGCCAACGTCGCGTGCGGCTTCCATGCCGGGACGCCGGCGATCATGCGAGCCGTGTGCGCCGAGGCGGCGGCGCGCGGGGTGGCCGTCGGCGCCCAGGTCTCCTACCGCGACCGGGAGAACTTCGGTCGTGCGGCCCACGACGTGGAGCACGACGTGCTGCGTGACGAGGTGGCCGAACAGGTGACGGTGCTGGAGGAGATCGCCGAGGCAGAGGGCACCCGGGTCCGTTACGTCAAGCCTCACGGGGCGCTCTACCACCGGGTCACCGACGACGCCGAACAGGCTCACGCGGTCCTCGCCGGGTCGGGGGAGCTGGCGGTCCTGGGGTTCCCCGGCTCGCGGCTGCTGGCGCTCGCGGCGGACGCCGGGCGGCCGACGTACGACGAAGGCTTCCCGGACCGGGGGTACGCCGACGGACGCCTGGTCGCCCGTGGTCGACCAGGGGCGTTGTTGGGGTCGCTCGACGAGATCGCGGCCCAGGCGGTGCGTCTGGCACCGGCCGTCGCCTCGCTGTGCGTCCACGGCGACTCGCCCGGTGCCGTGTACCACGCGCGCGTGGTACGACGGGCGCTCGAGGCCGCGGGCTACTCCCTCAGGTCGTTCCTGGACTGACGGCTGTCCACAGCATCTGCCCGAATTCTGTGGAGGATCCGGCCGCTCCTGTGGAGGAATGCGACTGGTCTGTGGAGGACACGCCGGGCGCCGGAAAATGTCGGGAAATCTGCGCCAGAAACCCTTGCGCACACGGCGTCGCGGGGAATAGAACTTCTCCTACCAACCCACCGCTTGCGGTGGGAAGGAGCGGAGAGGCAGGAAGATCCGAATCGCGAGCTTGCTCGCGGCGCCGGCCGGTGGCGGCTGGCGGGGTCGGAACGCTTGTCCGGTTCGATCGTGTGCCACCGCGCGATCATCGAGGGGCTCTTGGTGCTCATACCATCGAGAGCCCCTCACCTTTTCACGCCCCGTCGGCTCACGACGATCAGGGCGGGAGGAGCGTCGGCTTGCATCCGAGCGGAGCTCGGAGACGAGCGTCTCGAAACCCAGTGGGTGTACTGGACTCATGAAGACCCTCCCCGTCGGCCGAAACGCCGTCCTGGTCGAGGTGACGACCTCCGAGGAGGCGGTGTCGCTCGCCACCTGGGCACGTGACCGGTCGCTGGCGCGCGACGTCGTCCCCGGCGCCGCGACCGTGCTGCTCGACGGGGTGGACGACCCCGGGGCGCTGCCCGACGTACTCGCCGCGTGGCGGCCCACCGAGTCGGGCCCCGGCCCGCTCGTCGAGCTTCCGGTGACCTATGACGGGGCCGACCTGGAGTACGTCGCGCGACGGTGGCGGTGCTCGGTCGAGGAGGTGGTGAGTCGTCACCAGTCGGTCGAGTACGTCGCGGCCTTCTGTGGGTTCGCACCCGGCTTCGCGTACCTGCGTGGGTCCGACGAGGAGGTGCCGCGGCTCGACACGCCCCGCACCCGGGTTCCGGCCGGTTCCGTTGCACTGGCCGGGCGATGGTGCGGGGTGTACCCGACGGAGTCGCCCGGTGGCTGGCGGATCCTCGGGCGCACGGACGCCGTGCTCTGGGATGTCACGCAGCCACAGCCCGCGCTGCTGGCGCCGGGTACGCGGGTCAGGTTCCACGACGCGACGACGGGGTTCACGCGTCGATGACCCTCGAGGTGCACGACCTGGGGGCGTCGGTCCTGGTGCAGGACCGGGGCCGGCGCGGGTGGGCCCACCTCGGGGTCCCGCGCTCGGGAGCACTCGACGCGCCGGCGGCGGCGCTGGCCAACCGTCTGGTGGGCAACGACGAGGACGCCGCCTGCCTCGAGGTCCTGCTCGGCGGGCTCGGCCTCTCGTCCGACGCGGACATCTGGACCGCGGTCACCGGGGCGCCGTGCCGGGTCGAGGTCGACGGGCGTCCCCGCGAGTTCGGGGCCGCGGTCAGACTCCGCGCCGGCAGCACGCTGCGGCTGGGCCGACCTGAGGCGGGGCTGCGTTCGTACGTCGCCGTCGCCGGCGGGATCGCCGTCGACGCGGTGCTCGGCTCGCGTTCGACCGACACCCTGGGACGTCTCGGCCCGGCTCCGGTAGGGCTGGGAGACCCGCTGCCGGTCGGCCGCGCGTCCGGAGCACCCGCAGCAGCGGACACGCCGAGGCCACCGCTGCCCGGTCCCCTGCGGCTGTTCGAAGGCCCGCGCGCGGACCGGGTCGCCGGCGACGCGCTCGACCTGCTGTGCCGCACGTCGTACACGGTCTCTCCGGACTCCGACCGGATCGGCCTCCGGTTGCTCGGGGACCCGCTTCCGGTGGAGAGGAGGGAGGAGCTCCCGAGCGAAGGGATGGTGCTGGGGGCCGTGCAGGTGCCGCCGGACGGGCGACCGGTGGTGCTCCTGGCCGACCATCCGCCGACGGGTGGCTATCCCGTCGTGGCCGTGGTGGCCGAGGAGGACCTCTGGCAGTGCGCCCAGCTGCGGCCAGGGGAGACCGTGACGTTCACGAGTGCTTCCAGGCGGTGAGCGCGGGGTCGTCGGCGGCGAGCGACCGCACCGGCCCGGGCGGGGTCTCCGCGGTCTCGAAGCGCACGGTCACGATGCCGCGGCCGGCCCCCCACACCCAGCCGCGGCCCAGCTCCTCGTGGACCACGTCCATGCCCGGGACCCAGGTGCGGCGGTCGGGGAGGTCGGGCAGGTCCTCGACCGGCTCCTCGTCCTGGGGGTGCTCCTCCCCGAACAGGTCGTCCTGGATCCAGTCCGCGAGCCCGGAGACGCCGACGCCGAGCAGCCTTACGCCGCCGGTCAGGTCGAGCTCGCCGAGGAGCCCCCGGGCCAGGCGCGCGATGGTCGGGCCGGAGTCGGTCGGGGCGTTGAGGGTGGTGGACCGCGAGAGGTTCGTGAAGTCGTGGAGCCGCACCTTGAGCGTGATCGTGCGTCCCGAGAGCCCGCTCTTGCGGAGGCGCTCGGCCACGTTCAGCGCCTGCCTGCTGACGAGTCCCTCCATCAGGCGGCGGTCGGTGAGGTCGGTGTCGTAGGTCCCCTCGACGCTCACCGACTTGGTCTCCCGTTCGGGTACGACGGGCCGGTCGTCCTCGGCGCGGGCGAGCAGGTGGAGCCCGTGGCCGTGGGCCCGGCCCAGCAGACGGACCAGCTCGTCCTCGCTGACGTTCTCGAGGTCGGCGACCGTGGTGATGCCCGCACGCCGGAGCCGCTCGGCCGTCGCCGGGCCAACGCCCGGGATGACGGTCACGTGCATCGGTCGGAGCAGATCCCGCTCGCCGCCGGCGCTGACCACGACGAGCCCGGCGGGCTTGTCGAGATCGCTGGCGACCTTGGCGATGAACTTCGAGGTACCGATGCCGATCGAGGCGGTCAGCCCGCCGGTCACCTCGGTGACCCTGGCCCGGACCTCCTCGGCGAAGGCCCGCACACTGTCGTCGTCGTACGACGCGAGCCCGGTCGGGGCGAGGTCGACGAAGGCCTCGTCGAGCGAGAGCGGCTCGACCAGCGGCGAGACGTCACGGAGCACGGCCATCACCGCGACACTGGTGTCGCGATAGGCGTGGAAGCGGGGGTTGAGGAACGCCGCGTGCGGACACCGCGAGCGGGCCTCGCGGGTCGACATGGCCGAGCGCACGCCGTACTTCCGCGCCTCGTACGACGCGGTGCTGACCACTCCGCGTCCGCCGACGCCACCGACCACGACCGGCCTGCCACGCAGCGAGGGTTTGTCGCGCTGCTCGACCGAGGCGAAGAAGGCGTCGAGGTCGAGGTGCATCACCGACGCCTCCGGACGCATGCCCGCAACCTATCCGAGCGCTTCGGCGGGCTCGTCGAACCCGGTTGGTGTCCACAGGTCACCCTCCGCGCGCGGTGGTCCACAACCGGCCCGCGATCGGCACCCCGAGGTCCGGGCGGACGTGGAGGGTCGTGGCATGACCACGACACTCGTCCCACGCGGACCGGAGGACTTCCTCGCGGTCGTGCCGATCGTCCTCGGCTTCCATCCCGAGGAGTCGGTCGTGATGCTCACCTTCGGTGCCGCGCGCAGCTTCCACGCACGGCTCGATCTCCCACCCCCGGGGGATGACGATGCGGTGGCCGAAGCCGTCGGCCTGCTGCTGGCGCCGAGCCGGAGGCACGAGGTCGAGCACGTGGCGTTCATCGTGTACTCCGACGACGCCCCGCAGGCGGCTCGGCTGGCTGCGGCGTTGGTGCCTGCGTTCGCCGCAGACGGCATCCCGGTGATCGACGTGCTCCGGGCACATGACGGCCGCTGGTGCACCGTGCCGATGCGCGCGGGGGCGGACGAGTCGCCGCTGCTGCCCTACGACGTCACCCATCACCCCTTCGCGGCGCGCGCGGTGTTCGAGGGCCGGGTGACCCACGGCAGCCGCGAGGAGCTCCGGGCGACGGTGGCGCCCGATCCCGGCCGACGCGTGCGCTGGAGGACGCTGCTCGAGGCGCTGACATGCGCCGGTCCGGAGGACGTCGCCCGGGTGGGTGACCTGGTGGCCGGCTGGGTCGCCACCGGTGCGGACCCCGACGACGAGGGCGCGGCTCTGGTGCTTCGCGCGGTGACCCGGACCGACGTCCGCGACGCGGCGCTGTACGCCGTGACGCGGGAGGCCGCCCGCGATCACCTGCGGGTGTGGAGAGCGTTGCTCCGTGGTGCGCCCGACCCGCAGGTGCCGGACACGGCCGCGGTGACGGCCTTCTGTGCCTGGCAGTCCGGCGAGGGCGCCCTGGCCTGGTGTGCCCTCGACCGCTGCTTCGAGGTCGACCCGCAGCACCGTCTCGGGACGTGTCTGGCGGAGTGCCTCGCCCGGGCCGTGCCTCCGTCGACCTGGGCGGAGGTCAGCGACGACGAACCACGCAGCGACAGCGCCTGAGGCCTGGACTCCGGCCTGAGTCTGTCCGGTCCTGCGCCTTCCCAGCGGTCAAAGGTGTCCCTAGTGTGACCGCATGGGGGAGGACGTCGAGGCCCAGGAGTTCTCACGAGCCGACCGCACGCGCTACCGCGAGAAGGTCCACCGGTGTCTCGACGTGTTCGAGCGGATGCTCAGCGAGCAGCAGTTCCACACCGACGACCCGATGACCGGGCTCGAGGTCGAGCTCAACCTGGTCGACGAGCAGGGCGACCCGGCGCTGAAGAACTCGGAGGCGCTGGGTGCGATCGCGGACCCGGCGTTCCAGACCGAGCTGGGCCAGTTCAACATCGAGATCAACGTGCCGCCGGCGTGGCTGCGCGAGTCGGGACTGAGCACGTTCGAGGAGAACCTGCGCCGGTCCCTGAACGACGCCGAGACTCGTTCGGTCGAGGTGGGCGCCCACCAGGTGATGATCGGGATCCTGCCGACCCTCGCCCCCGGTCACCTCAGCCCGGCGCACATGAGCGCCAACCCGCGGTACCGGTTGCTCAGTGAGCAGATCCTCCATGCGCGCGGCGAGGACATCCGCATCGACGTCACCGGCCCGGAGCGACTGATCACGACCGCCGAGTCGATCCTGCCGGAGGCCGCTTGCACCAGCACGCAGTTCCATGTGCAGACGTCGCCCGAACAGTTCGCGGCGTACTGGAACGCCTCACAGGCGATCGCGTCGGTCCAGCTCGCGGTCGGCGCGAACTCGCCGTACTGCCTGGGCAAGGAGCTGTGGCGTGAGACGCGGATCCCCTTGTTCGAGCAGGCGGCAGACACCCGCAGCGAGGAGCTGAAGGCGCAGGGCGTGCGGCCGCGCGTGTGGTTCGGCGAGCGCTGGATCAACTCCGTCTTCGACCTGTTCGAGGAGAACGTCCGCTACTTCCCGGCGCTGCTGCCGATCACCACCGACGAGGATCCGGTCGCGGTGCTCGAGGAGGGCGGTACGCCGACGCTGAGCGAGCTGCGGCTGCACAACGGCACCATCTACCGCTGGAACCGACCGGTCTACGACATCACCCCGTCGAACGGCGGGCAGGATCGCGGCGAGCCGCACTTGCGGGTGGAGAACCGCGTGCTCCCGGCCGGGCCCACCGTGGCCGACCTGATCGCCAACGCCGCGTTCTACTTCGGGCTGGTCCGTCACTTGGCCGAGAGCGACCGCCCGCTCTGGTCGCAGATGTCGTTCCAGGCGGCCGAGGAGAACTTCGAGACGGCTGCCGAGGACGGCATCGACGCGACGGTGTACTGGCCGGGCCTGGGCGAGGTCAAGGCGACCGAGCTGGTGCTGCGCAGGCTGCTGCCGATGGCGCACGCGGGTCTCGATGCGTGGGGCGTCCCGGCCGACGAGCGCGACCGGCTGCTCGGGATCATCGAGCAGCGCTGCAAGCTCGGGGTGAACGGCGCGAGCTGGTTCGTGGACCGGATGCATCGGCGTACCGGGCAGGACCGGTTCGACGGCCTGCGTGTCACGTTGCTCGAGTACTGCGAGCGCATGCACAGCAACGAGCCGGTGCACACCTGGGACTGATCCGCTGTTCTCGCGAGGATCAGCGGCGGCGGATCCGCTTCCACTCCTGACGCAAACCGGAGCGCGGGTCGGTCCAGCCGTGCCGGGTGACCACGACGAAGGCCACGTCGACGCCGCGCTCGGCAGCGGCCGAGACGGTCGGGCCCAGCCAAGCCGCGTCGACGTCCTGGAGCAGCAAGGGCCCGGATCGGGTCACCCATACCCAGGGGGGATCCTGTCCGGCTCGAAGGGCGGCGCCGACGAGCTCGGTGCGCAGTCCGTGGTCCCACTCGGCGTCGTCCGCGACGGTTGTCGTGCGCCCTCCGGGAACCCCGATGTGCAGGTGCGGTGGGACGTGCCGGCGCCGATCCGTGGTGGCGAGCAGGAGCACCGCGGTGCGGAGCACCCGGCGGTCGGCCAGGGCGAGAGGCTCGCGCAGCACCGGCATCCCGCCAGCCTGCCCGAGGCCGGCGCCCGGGGTGGTCCGTCCTCCACAGGCGGACCGGACGGGGCGACCGGCGGTGGTGGGATAGGTTGCCGGGTACGGGGCCCGAGGAACGTTCGGTGGACGCGGAGGAGGACCCATGGGTGCGGTGGTCGTGGGCTACGTGCCCAAGCCCGAGGGCGAAGCGGCAGTCGCACAGGGCATCGCCGAGGCCAAGCTCCGGGGCGCGACGCTGATCGTGGTGAACTCCCACCGCGGCGGCCGCGAGTTCGACGACGCGGCCGCGGACCGCTCCGAGAGCGACCTCACCGCCCTCGAGGTGAAGCTCAAGGAGTCCGGCCTCGAGTACGACATCCGACAGCTGGTCCGCGGCCTCGAGCCGGCCGAGGACCTCATCGGGATCGCCGAGGACAGCGGTGCCGACCTGATCGTGATCGGCCTGCGCCGGCGTACGCCGGTCGGCAAGCTGATCCTCGGCAGCAACGCCCAGCGGATCCTGCTCGACGCCCCGTGCCCGGTGCTCGCGGTCAAGGTCGGCTGAACTGAGACTGGATCGAGGCTGAGCCTGAATCCACCGATTTGCGGCGTCGCAGCAGGTGGAAATCGGTGGATCCAGGCTGAGCCCCGAGCGGGTCCTCACCGCCGGCCGGGGAACAGGTCACGCGCGATGCGGCAGGATGAGGTCATGGCCATCCACATCACCGGCGACGCCCACGCCGACGAGGTGCTCACCGACAGCCCGTTCGCCCTGCTGGTCGGGATGATGCTCGACCAGCAGTATCCGATGGAGCACGCCTTCGCGGGCCCGGCGAAGGTGCTGGACCGGTTCGGGAGCATCGAGCCCGCGGCGATCGCGGCGGCCGACCCGGCGGAGTTCAAGGCGCTGTGCTCGACGCCGCCGGCGATCCACCGCTTCCCGGGGTCGATGGCCGAGCGGCTGCAGACGCTGGCCGCGATCATGGAGGAGAGGTACGACGGCCACACCGAGCGGTTGTGGTGTGAGGCGACCTCGGGAACCGACCTGGTGAAGCGGGTCATGGAGCTGCCCGGGTTCGGCAAGCAGAAGGCCCAGATCTTCACGGCGCTGCTGGCCAAGCAGCTCGACGTGCGACCGGACGGCTGGGAGGCCGCCGTCGGCGACTACGGCCTCGAAGGACACCGGTCGGTCGCCGACGTGATGGATCCTGCGTCTCTGCAGAAGGTGCGGGAGTACAAGCAACAGAAGAAGGCAGCGGCCAAGTCTCTCTCGGTGTGACCTGCGGGCTCAGCCGTCTGCGCCTCATGGGGCAGCTCCGGCAAAGTTTCCGCGGAGAGCTGCTCAGTCTCTTGAAGACTCGTCTAGCGTCAACGTGGGGGGTCGGCCTGGCCAACCGGGGGGGATCGCTGGGCCGGCCACCTTCCCGGACGCCCCGCCGGGCGGGCACGCAACCGGGGGATGGATGCCCTTCGCGCTGCCTGACGGGACGCCTCTCCCATGCGTGTGACGCGTGGGACTGCACACGCTAGGAGACGTCAGAGCCTTCGCGCTTCTCCCGAATTGGTGAAGACACGCGATAGTCCGAGGCTCCGTACGCAGGGGGGGAACGCGTCGAGCGAAGTGGCGCAGTCGGCCCGCGGGCCGCGCCGAGGTGGGGCAACTCCGAGGACGTCACGGACGCCGGAGATCGCCGTCCCAATCATGGGCCGCCGCTTCGTGTCGGCCACCATGCCCATGGCAGAATGACAGTGCGGCTCTTGACCAAACCGGGCCTTGCCGCGCCCACAATGTCTTGACGAGAGGTGTTCGTGTCCTCGACCGCGCGCAAGAAGACGACGACGAGCCAGACGAAGACGGCGACCAAGGCGGCGGCCAAGAAGGCGGCCACGAAGACCAGTCCGAAGAAGTCGGCTCCCGCTGCCAAGAAGACGGCGGCCAAGAAGGCGGCTCCGGCCAAGAAGGGCGCGTCCGCCACCGTCGTGGCCGACCCGCCGGCGACCCAGGCCTCCGCGCCCGCCGGCGAGGTCGAGGTCGGACCTGACGGCAAGAAGGTCCTGCCCGACATCTCCGACGAGCAGTTCGAGAAGGACGTCGCCGCCGACCCGACGATCGAGGAGGACGAGAAGGAGGCGACCTTCGTCGTCTCCGACGCCGACGACACCGGCGAGCCCGAGCAGCAGGTCATGGTCGCGGGCGCGACCGCCGACCCGGTGAAGGACTACCTCAAGCAGATCGGCAAGGTGCCGCTCCTCAACGCCGAGATGGAGGTCGAGCTCGCCAAGCGGATCGAGGCCGGCCTCTTCAGCGAGGAGAAGCTCGGCAAGGGCGGCAAGATCTCCGCCAAGCTAGAGGAGGAGCTGGAGTGGATCGCCGAGGACGGTCGCCGCGCGAAGAACCACCTGCTCGAGGCGAACCTCCGTCTGGTGGTCAGCCTGGCCAAGCGCTACACCGGTCGCGGGATGCTCTTCCTCGACCTGATCCAGGAGGGCAACCTCGGCCTGATCCGGGCCGTCGAGAAGTTCGACTACACCAAGGGCTACAAGTTCTCGACGTACGCCACCTGGTGGATCCGGCAGGCGATCACCCGCGCGATGGCCGACCAGGCCCGCACCATCCGGATCCCGGTCCACATGGTCGAGGTCATCAACAAGCTCGCCCGTGTGCAGCGGCAGATGCTTCAGGACCTCGGGCGCGAGCCCACGCCCGAGGAGCTGGCCAAGGAGCTGGACATGACGCCCGAGAAGGTCGTCGAGGTCCAGAAGTACGGCCGTGAGCCCATCTCGCTGCACACTCCACTCGGTGAGGACGGCGACAGCGAGTTCGGCGACCTGATCGAGGACTCCGAGGCGATCGTCCCGGCCGACGCGGTCAGCTTCACGCTGTTGCAGGAGCAGCTGCACGCCGTGCTCGACACACTCTCCGAGCGCGAGGCCGGTGTGGTGAGCATGCGGTTCGGTCTCACCGACGGCCAGCCGAAGACGCTCGACGAGATCGGGAAGGTGTACGGCGTGACCCGCGAGCGGATCCGCCAGATCGAGAGCAAGACGATGTCCAAGCTCCGCCACCCGAGCCGCTCCCAGGTCCTGCGCGACTACCTCGACTGACCCGTGCGCCCCGCGGCCGCCCTCCTGATCGTGGGGTTGGCCGTGGCTCCGTTCGCCAGCGCCAGCGCCTGCGCCGGCGAACACGACGACACCGGGGCCGGGCCCGCGCGGGCGACGTCGCAGGCGACCTCGCCGCAGACCGCCGCCGCAACAGGAAGCACGGCACCCCCTCGTCCCACGCGGGTGCACCTGCGACCACTCAGGGTCGCCACGGGTCTGCGCGCCGTCGACCAGCTCGCCCGCGTCATCGGGCCCCGGCAGGCCACCGGCCCCGACTTCCGGCGTGCCTCGGCCTGGCTGGCCGAGCGGTTCCGGGAGGCCGGGTACGCCGTACGGCGTGAGCCTTTCCCGGTACCCGGCGGCGACTCGTGGGGCGTGCCGGTGTCGCCCGGTCGCTCGATGAACGTGATCGCCACGCCCCAGGACTTCGACCCGCGTCGTCCCCACCTCGTCGTGGGCGCACACCTCGACACCGTCCCGCAGTCACCCGGCGCCGAGGACGACGCCTCCGGGATCGGGGTGCTGCTGATGATCGCCGACGCGTTGTCGGGGGCATCGTCGGCTGGTCGGCTGCCCGTCGTGCTCATCGGCTTCGGTGCCGAGGAGCCGCGCGGGCCGACCGACGCGGACCACCACTACGGCTCGCGGGCGTACGTCGCGGGGCTGTCCCAGGCGCAGCGGCAGGCCGTGCGCGGGATGCTCGCTCTGGACCGGGTCGGCGTCGGTGACGTGGTTCCGGTCTGCACCGCCGGTGACGACGTTGCCCGCGGGCAGGTGCTGCGGGCCGGCCGTCGGGCCGACGTCCCGATGCAGCCCTGCGAGAACCGGTCGAGCGACCACTGGTCCTTCGTGGAACGCGGGATGCCCGGCGTACGCCTCGGCGGCACGTCGTACGCCGGCTACCACTCGCCGAGTGATGTCCCGTCCGTCGTGAATGCGGCGCAGCTGCGCCGCACCGCGCGGCTGGTGCTGGCCTGGATCGAGTGATCAGCGCGATCCGGCATCGAGCTGAGCCAGGACGGACCGCGCCGCCGGACCATGGACGATGTGCGGAGCGAAGCTGCTGTCCATCCGGTACGGCGTGAGGTCGACGCCGGTCAACCGGTCACCCTGGAAGGTGGCCGTGAGTGCGACCCCTTCCATGGTCTGCTCCATGAAGTCCATGTCGAAGACGAAGTTGCCCAGGCTGTAGACGATCACGGCTCGGTGGTACCGCTCCAGACCCTGTACCCAGTGCGGGTGCCCGCCGACGACGAGGTCGGCGCCTGCTTCGACCAGACGCCGGCCCACGCGACGTTGGATCGGGTCGACCCGGCGGGTGTACTGCGTCCCCCAGTGGGGCATCACCACCACAACGTCGACCCGGTGGGCGAGCCGGCGTACCTCGTGGAGCACCCGGGCCAGGTCGCGGTGGTTCAGGGGCCCGGTCCGCGGCGGCATCCGGACCGACAGTGCTCCCGGCCGACCGGGCCCGGCGCGCGGGGTCTCGCCGATGGTGTTGAACCCGAGGAACGCGAAGCGGACCCCGTGCCGTTCCAGCACGACCGCGCGCGACGCCGTACGCCGATCCCGCCCGGCGCCGAACGCCGAGATCCCCGAACCACGGAACGCCGCCACCGTCTTCACGAGGGCCTCGGGGCCGTAGTCGCCGGTGTGGTTGTTGGCCAGAGACAGCGCGTCGAACCCCAGACGCGCCATCGCCGGCAGCGCCCGCGGGTCGGCCGCGAACGAGTCGCCTCCCTGCTGCGGCGTCCCGTCGTCGGACAGCGTGCTCTCCAGGTTCCCCACGGTCAGGTCGGCTCGATGCAGGAGTGGCCGCATCGGCCGCAGGGGAGCGGCCGGATCGCTGGCCGGGTTGGCGGCTGCGACGCCGCGGCCGAGCATGATGTCCCCGACGATGGTCACCGTCGTCCGAGGCGCCTTGCGGGGCCGCTCCGGCTCCGTCGTGCCCGTGGGGGAGCGGGCCAGGCTCGTCGCCGGCTGGCGTGCCGCTGGGTGGACGTCGTCCTCCGGACCACCGCACGCCGTGAGGGCGACCAGGACCATCGGCGGGACCATCAGCGGCACGACCCACCGCACCCGACGGGGCATGGCGTCACGCTACGCGCCGCCTGCCCAGCTTCCCCGAGATGCCAGACTGGGCCGATGAGCAGGAAGCGTCCTGATCCGCGGGTCCTGATCGCAGCGGTGGTCGTCCAGGCGGTCGTCGGCACCCTGACCGTGCGCGACATCGCCCGACGACCCGACGACCAGGTCCGCGGGCCGAAGCTGTTGTGGAAGCTCTGGGGCGGGACCAACACCTTCGGCGCGCTCATCTACTGGGTCTTCGGGCGCAAGCGCGCCGGCTGAGCCTGGACACACACGCAACCCAGCGCGCGCGAGGTGGTCGACGGCGGCGGGTGGGCGGGCATAGTGTCCGAGCGTCTCCAACTCTCGGGAGGACCTCGTGTCACCACGTCCTTGGACGCGCACGCTCGGAGCAGTCTCCGCCGCGGGCGCTCTCGTCACCGGCATCCTGATCGCCACCACCCCACCCGCGCCGGCGGGTCGCCCGGGCCCGGGCACCGACTGGCGGGCCTGTCTGGCGGGCTCCCACGACCGCCAGGCGGTCTTCACCCGGGCCGCCCGGGTCAGCGGCGTACCGCGGGCCGTGCTGCTCGGCGTCTCCTACCTGGAGTCCCGCTGGGACGACCACGGCGGGTCGCCGAGCACGGCAGGCGGGTACGGCCCGATGCACCTGACCCACGTCGTCGGGTCGACTCCGCCCGACGGCTTCGACCGCCTCGGCAAGGGCGAGGGCGGAGCCGAGCCGCGGGTCCCGACCTACGCCGGCAGCACACCGCTGACGACCGCCCGGACACGCACGCTGGACCGCGCTGCCACCCTGCTCGGCGTCTCGGACTCACGCCTCCGCACCGACCCCGTCGCCAACGTCTGCGGCGGGGCTGCCCTGCTCGCGAGCTACCACCGCGGTCCGGTCGCCGGACTCCGCGGGTGGAGCGGCGCCGTCGCGCGCTACAGCACCGCTAGCGACGAGCCGACGGCGCTCCGCTTCGCCCGCCAGGTGTACGCCGTCATCCGTGCGGGCCTCGCGCGTACCACGAGCGACGGGCAGCGTGTCCGCCTGGCCGCCCACCCGGGCGTTCGGCTCGACGTGGCGCAGGTGCGGTCCCTCGGGCTGCGGACGCCGCAGGACCGGCCGCGGATGGACTGTCCGCGATCGCTCGGCTGTGAGTGGGTCCCCGCGCCGTACGAGCAGTACGGTCCGGACCCCGTCGACTACGGCAACCACGACCTCGCTGACCGGCCGCACGACCTGAAGATCGACGACATCGTGATCCACGACACCGAGGAGTACTGGGACCCGACCCTGGGCCTGGTGACCGACCCGACGTACCTCGGCTGGCACTACACGGTGCGCTCCTCCGACGGCCAGATCGCGGCGCACATGGACCCCAAGGACGTTGGCTGGCACGCCGGCAACTGGTACGTGAACATGCACTCGATCGGCGTGGAGCACGAAGGCTTCGCGGCGCAGGGTGCGACCTGGTACACCGAGTCGCTCTACGAGAGCTCCGCCGCTCTGGTGCGCCATCTCGCCCATGAGTACGGCGTGCCGCTCGACCGGGCGCACATCATCGGGCACGACCAGATCCCGGGCATCACGCCGGCCAACGTCGCCGGCATGCACTGGGATCCGGGTCCGTTCTGGGACTGGGAGCACTACATGGCGCTGCTCGGACACCCCATCCGCGGCGCCAAACATGCGGACGGGGCCATGGTCACCGTCAAGCCCGGGTTCGCCGAAAACGAGCAACCGGTGACCGGCTGCGATGCCGATGGCAGCTGTCCCGTCCAGGGCACGAACTTCGTCTACCTGCACCGGAGCCCGTCGGCCGACTCACCCCTGGTGACCGACATCGGCCTCCACCCCGACGGGTCGCCGTCCACGACCGAGGTCTCCGACATCGGGGCGCGTGCCGCCGCGGGACAGAAGCTCGAGGTGGCCGGACGCTCCGGGGACTGGCTCGGTGTGTGGTGGCTCGGGGAGGAGGGCTGGCTGTACGACCCGGTGTCGCACCCCAGTGTCGTGCCGACGACGGGCCAGGTCGTCGTCCCGACCGGGGACCAGCCGGTGCCCGTATACGGGCGGGCCTACCCCGAGGAGTCGGCGTACCCCTCGCAGATCCCGTACCAGACCGTGACGCCGCTGCAGTACGCGATCCAGCCGGGCCAGGCCTACGTGCTGGCCGATGCCCACCTGCAGACCGACTACTACTACGCCAAGACGTTCCGCTGTGCCGGGCTTCCGATGGACTGCACCGACGTCGTCGGGACCGACCGGTACTACGAGATCTGGTTCGGGCACCGGGTCGCCTACGTGCGGGCGGCCGACGTCCACGTCACTCGCGGCTGACCGATCGATGCTGACCTCGCACTGACCTCGCCGGGCACGCGAGAAGCCCGCAGGCGTCTCGGGTCGCCGGCGGGCTTCTCTCTCAGCATAGGCAGGTCGTCGGCCCGTGGAAAGACCCCGGGCGCGAGTTGCGCATCCCCGACCGTCCCCCGCGTGCCCCCGGGCGAAGGGGGCACGCGAGGGGTGGAAGGTCGGCCGTCCGAGGAGGGCTGCCCGCCGTTGGCGGGTGACGGCTCGACGCCTCCGGGCCTAGGGATCCCTCCGGGTGTTCGCGCCACCCGGAGCGGCCCGAGGGGCGAACTGGTCGGCGGTCACGTCATGCGGGCGCCCCATGCGCGGCCGCAGGACCTGGCCGCCGTCAGTCCGTGGCTTCCTCGTACGTCGCCAGCAGCGTCAGCGCGAGCGCCTCCGCACCGGCCAGGGTCAGGCCACCGTTGGTGCTGATGTAGACCTTCGGCTCGATCTCGATCGGGTGACCGTCGGCATCGCTGGCCGACGTGTGCCGGATCTCCCAGCCGTCACCGCTGCGGGCGTCGCTCCAGTGCGAGGCCCGGCCTTCCCAGCGCAGCTCGCGCAGGTGCGTGCTCTGGCTGACGCTGCACCACGACGGGCAGGCGACCGCGGTGACCGGCGTCGCACCGACGGCGGTCACGATGCGCTCCGGCGGGGGGATGTCCTCATGGTTTTTGCCTCCTCTGCCGAAGAGACGCGACTCACAGGGACCCGTGACGGAGTTCTTTGAGGATATTTTGACGAAGTTTTTGCCGACCCGCCGCTCGTCCTGCGGCGATCAGTGGTCCGGCAGTGGTCGGGAAGTGGTCGGGAAGTGGCTCAACCCCGGCGACGCAGCATCGTCCAGTGGTTCGACTCGCCGGTGCGGCGATAGCCCAGGTCGTCGAGGACCGCCGTAGCGAGGGGCAGGCCTCGGCCGGTCTCCTGCATGGGGTCGTCGGGCATCGCGGTGCCCCACGTGCCGCCGGGGTACTCCTCGCCGCTGTCGGACAGCGTCGCCTCGAGCCGGTCGGGCAGGACCGCGAGCCGGAAGGTCCAGGCCACGCCGCCGTGCGGTCGTCCGTGCTCAACGACGTTGCCCGCGACCTCGATCACGGCTGTCTCGAACAGCATCAGGTCGGCCCCGTCCAGATCGGGGTGTTCGCGGCCGGCTCGCTCGAGCAGGTCGTGGAGCAGGTTCAGGCTCTCGGGGACCGCGAGCCCCTCGAGCACGTACTCACCAGTCATCGGACGCGTCCGCCACGGTGGTGTGAGCGCGCAGCACGCGGTCCAGATTGGTGAGCCGGAGCACGGTCATCACCTGCTCGGGCACGTCGGCGATCCGCAGGTCGCCGCCGGCCTGTCGGGTCGCCTTGAGGCCCGAGATCAGCGCACCGAGACCTGAGGAGTCGATGAAGGTGACCTCGCCCAGGTCGACCACGATCCGCGCCTGACCGGAGGCGACGGTCTCCTCCACCAGGTGTTTGAACGCCGGAGCGGCGACCATGTTGAGCCGCCCCGTGGGTTGCAGGACGGCGGTGCTCGGGTCGGTCATCAGGGCTGCTCCTCCGTGGTCGCCATGGGCAAGGTCGTGCTGCTCAGCGTCGGTCACGCCGGCTCCCGACGGACGACGACCGCGGTGAGGTCGTCGGCCAAGGGGGCGCTGGCGGCCGCGGCGACGATCTGGTCGGCCATCTCGTCGGCCGACGACGCGGAGGCGACCAACCGGGCCGCGGCACGCATCGCCAAGGCGGGGTCGGCGAAGGCGTCCAGCAGCCCGTCGCTGACCACGATCAAGGTGTCCCCGGGCAGCAGCCGCGCCTCGTGGCTGGTCCAGATGGTGCCGGGCTGCGCGCCGACGGGCAGGTCGCGCGACGAGAGCTGACGGGTCGGTGAGCCGGGGCTGACCAGGACGGCCAGGCCGTGCCCTGCGTCGATGTACTCCAGGTGACCCTGCTGGGGACGCAGTCTCGCGGTGAACATGGTGGCGAAGGTGGCCGAGTCGTTGAAGTCGTCCTCGAGGCCCTCCGCGGTACGGCGTACCGCCTCCATCAGCGTGTGCGAGCGCGCGGCGACGCGCATGGCGGTGCGGAGCCCTGCGGCGATGACACCGGCCGCCAGGCCCTTGCCCATCACGTCAGCCACCGTGATCTGGAGCATCGTGTCATCGAGGAGGTGCCAGTCGTAGTAGTCGCCACCCACGGTGTAGGCGGGCCGGCAGCGCCCGGCGATGTCGTAACCGAGGACGTCGGGCGCCTTGCGGGGGAGCAGTCGCCGCTGGATCTCCCTGGCCTGGACCGCCTCGGCATCGGCCGCGAGCTCCGTCTCGACCCAGCCGGCGAGGTCGTCGAGCAGGGCGCGGTCGCTCTCGCTGACCTCCCGCGGTTCCTGGTCGATCAGGCAGAGCACCCCCACCACCTTGCCGTTCGGTCCGGCCAGTGGTCTCCCCGCGTAGAAGCGGATGCGCGGCTCACCGGTGACCAGGGGGTGATCGGCCCAGCCGGCGTCCTTCTGCGCATCGGGGATGACCAGTGCCTCACCGAGGTCGATGGTCCGCGCGGAGAAGGTGACATCGCGAGGAACGCTCGCCCCGGCCTCGAAGCCGGCGGCCGACTTGACGTAGAAACGGTCGACGTCGACCAGGTTGACCGCGGCGGTGCTGACGCCGAACAGCCCCTGGGCGAGCCGGACGACGCGGTCGAAGCGTTCCTCGGGCGGGGTGTCGAGCAGCCCGAGCTCACGCACCGCTTCGACGCGGGCCTGCTCAGCTGTCTCCACCTCGTGACCTTTCCGGGCTGCCGCCTTAACCAACGACCAGGGTAGGGGTCGGGCTACCGTGCCGGCGGTAATTGCGCGGTTGCGCGTCACGCTGGCGGGTCGGTACAGCCCAGTGCTGTTCAGCCCAGTGCTGTTCAGCCCAGTGCCACCAGCACCACGGCGGCGCCACAGAGTGCCAGGCCCCAGGCCTGCACGCGGTGGACGTGCTCGCGCAGCACCAGGGCGGCCAGCAGGAT
>JAICSC010000403.1 GCA_025937085.1 Nocardioides sp. | reverse complement strand
GCGTGGCCGGTCGGGTCACCGTCGCGCTCGCGCACGTTGTGGCCGCTGCCGATCACCGACCCGGCCGCGTCGAGGACCACGGCACCGATCGGCACGTCACCCGACTCGAGTGCGCAGCGCGCCTCCTCGATCGCGGTGCGCATGACGGCGTCGTACTCGGAAGCGGGGCCGGGCACGTGCGGTGGCTCGATCAGGCGGAGGTGAGGCCCACGGCCTCGTCGAAGAGAGGGCCGAAGCCCAGCCGCCGAGCCACGTCGGAAAGCATCTCGTCGGGATAGAGGTCGAAGTCGTCGAGCAGGACGCCCATGTCCATCGCGCCCATCCCGAGATCGCCGAGGATGTCGAGGTCGCCGGCCGGCGCCTGCTCGTCCTCGTCCTCAGGCTCCGGCAGGCCGAGCTCGGTGACGGCCGAGCTGGCGAGCTCCCACTCCTCGGCGGCGGTGATGTCGGAGAGCAGGATGCGCACCTGCGGACCGGCCACCCGGACGATCACGAAGAAGTCCTCGTCGATGGCCACCATGCCGAGCGCCCCTCCGTCCCCCGGGAAGCGGCGCAGGGCAGCGGACAGGCTGGGTACGTCGGAGAGCACGTCGTGAGCGAGCTCCACGACCTGCCAGTCGCCCTCCTCGCGGTAGGCGGCGACCGCGAAGTCGATGCCGTCGATCTGCTCGGTCATGCCTACCTCCGCTCCACGCTCGCGACGCTGTGACAAGTGGGACATGTCCAGAGTGACAGAGGGCTGTGGCGGTGCCAAGCCTGTTGCCGTGGCCGGCGCACGAACGCCGGCGCCACGCCTGGGAGCCCGGGTCCCGTTCCGATTAGGGTTCCGGCATGCGCACGATCGTCGTCGACCACCCGCTCGTGGCCCACAAGCTCACCGCCCTGCGCGACGAGCGGACCGAGTCCCCGACGTTCCGGCGTTTGGTCGACCAGCTGGTCACGTTGCTGGCCTACGAGGCGACGCGGGACGTGCGCGTCGAGCCGTACGAGATCACGACCCCGGTGGCGCCCACGACCGGCGTACGGCTGTCCTCACCCCAGCCGATGGTGGTCCCGATCCTGCGGGCCGGCCTCGGCATGCTCGAGGGGATGATGAAGCTGCTGCCGACCGCCGAGGTCGGCTTCCTGGGGATGATGCGCAACGAGGAGACGCTACAGGCCTCGACGTACGCCGAGCGGTTGCCCGACGACCTCGCCGGACGCCAGTGCTACGTGCTCGACCCGATGCTCGCCACCGGCGGCACCCTCGCCGCGGCCGTTCACTTCCTGACCGACCGGGGCGCCGACGACATCACCGCGATCTGCCTCCTCGCCGCGCCCGAGGGTTGCCAGCGCCTGGAGGATGAGCTCGAGGGGCTGAACATCCCGGTCACGGTGGTCACCGCCGCCATCGACGAGAAGCTCAACGAGAAAGGGTACATAGTCCCGGGTCTCGGCGACGCGGGCGACCGGCTGTACGGCTTGGCGGAGTAGCGGGCACCTGGCGAGCAAGCTCGCTGCGGCTTTCGCTGCCTCGTTCGTTGGGGTCGCCGGCCCGGCTCCGTCCGCCCAGGAGTCCTTCACCCGGGGAAGACGGGGACCGTGCCGGTCGCGATCAGGATCGCGATGATCACCACGAGCAGGCCGAGGACGCCGTACACGACCTCCTTGCTGACCGTGGTCTCCCGGGACTCCGGCTTCTCGTAGCGGTGTCCGTCGGGCTTGAGCATCGGCTCGTCGTCGTCGTTCTGGCTCATGCCCCTGTCAACGACGGACGGGCCACAACGTCATACGGCGAGTCACAGGGACTTGACGGCGTTGAGCAGCTTGCCCATCGAGTCCTTGGCGTCACCGAACAACAGCGAGGTCTTCTCGTCGAAGAGCAGCTCGTTCTCGATCCCGGCGAAGCCGGGGCGCATCGAGCGTTTCATGAAGATGACCTGTCGGGCCGCGTCGGCGTTGAGGATGGGCATCCCGTAGATCGGGGCCCCGGGTGTGGTCTTCGCGGCCGGGTTGACCACGTCGTTGGCGCCGACGACCAGGACGACGTCGGCGTCCTTGAAGTCTCCGTTGATCTGGTCCATCTCGCGGAGCTGCTCGTAGGGGACCTGGGCCTCGGCGAGGAGGACGTTCATGTGTCCGGGCATCCGGCCGGCGACCGGGTGGATGGCGTAGTCGACGGTGGCTCCCTTCTCGCCGAGCACGTCGACGAGCTCGCGCAGCGTGTGCTGCGCCTGGGCGACGGCGAG
>JAICSC010000131.1 GCA_025937085.1 Nocardioides sp. | reverse complement strand
GCTGTTCCTGCTGATCATCGCCCTGCTGGTCGGCGTCGGGGCCTACGCCGCCGTCGGCCTGGGTGTCAAGGAGAAGGTGCCCGCCGACATCGTGTCGTACGGCGGGTGGCTCGCGGCCCTGATCATCGCGGCTCACATCACGGTCCGCCTGGTGGCGCCGTACGCCGACCCGGTGCTGCTCCCGATCGTGGCCGCGCTCAATGGCCTCGGCCTGGCGGTGATCCACCGCATCGACCTCGCCCGAGGTCACCACCTGGCCCGTCAGCAGCTGGTCTGGATGACCGTCGGTGTCGTCCTGTTCGTCGCGACCCTCGTGCTGCTGCGCGACCATCGCGTGCTCCAGCGGTTCACCTACACCTCGGGCCTCGCCGCGATCGTGCTGCTCCTCCTGCCGATGGCTCCCGGCATCGGCAAGACCGTGAACGGCGCCCGCATCTGGATCCACCTCGGCTCGATGAGCTTCCAGCCCGGCGAGGTCGCCAAGGTGCTGCTGGTCGTGACGTTCGCAGGATACCTCGTGCTCCACCGCGATGCGCTCGCGCTGGCCGGGCGCCGGGTCGCCATGATCGACCTCCCGCGCGGCCGAGACCTCGGTCCCATCCTGGTGATGTGGGTGGTCAGCCTGGGCATCCTGGTCTTCCAACACGACCTCGGCTCCAGCCTGCTGTTCTTCGGGTTGTTCCTGATCATGCTGTACGTCGCGACCGAGCGCGGCGGCTGGCTGGTGGTCGGCGGCACCCTGTTCATCGTCGGGTCCTACCTGACCTACCTGTTCATCGCCCATGTCCGAGAGCGCTTCCAGCTCTGGTCCGACGTGTGGGCGCACTACGGTCCGCACACCGACGACCTCGGCCGGCAGACGGTCGAGACCATGTTCGGGATGGCCTGGGGCGGCCTGATCGGCCGCGGTCTGGGCCAGGGCGCCCCGTGGCGCATCCCGTTCGCCGAGAGCGACTTCATCTTCGGTGCCATCGGCGAGGAGCTGGGCCTGACCGGGTCGATCGCGGTGATCGTGCTCTACGGCCTGATCGTCGAGCGCGCGCTGCGCGCCGCCCTGATCAGCCGCGACGACATCGGCAAGCTGCTCGCCACCGGCCTCGGCGGCACACTCGCGCTCCAGGTGTTCGTGGTCATCGGCGGGGTCACCCACCTGATCCCCCTCACCGGGCTCACCACGCCGTTCCTCTCGTACGGCGGGTCGTCGCTGGTCGCCAACTGGGTGATCGTGGCGATCCTGCTGCGCATCTCCGACGCGGCCCGACGCCCGCTGCCCGACCTGTCCACGCCCGACGACGCCGACATGGAGTCGACCCAGGTCGTGAAGATGCCATGAATCACCCCACGACGCTCTTCTCCCCCGCTCCGCTCCTCCGAACAACGCCGCGGGGACCGCGATGAACAAACCGATCCGGACCGTCTCGATCTTCTGCCTGCTGCTGTTCCTGGCGCTGGCCGTGAACGCGACGTACCTGCAGTACTACCACGCGAACGCGCTCAACGACCGCGTCGGCAACGGGCGGGTGGCGACCGCGACGTTCTCGCGCCAGCGCGGCGCGATCATGGTCGGACACACCGCCATCGCCGAGAGCCGGAAGTCGCCCGACCAGTACAAGTTCCAGCGCGTCTACCACCAGCCGTTCATGTACGCCCCGATCACCGGCTGGTACACCTTCGGCAACGAGACGGGCATCGAGCGGGCCGACAACGGGTTCCTGTCCGGGGAGGACGACCGCCTGTTCGTCAACCGGCTGGTCGATCTCGTCAACGGCAACGCCACCAAGGGCGGCAACGTCGTCCTGACGATCGACCCCGCCGCGCAGAAGGCGGCGTTCGACGGGCTGCGGGCCCTCGGACAGGACGTGCAGGGCGCCGTCGTGGCCATCGAGCCCGACACCGGGAAGATCCTGGCGATGGTCTCGCTGCCGACCTACGACCCCAACAAGCTCGCCAACCACGACTTCAAGAAGGCGTCGGCGTACGCCACCCGGATGTCGAAGCTGAAGTCGCAGCCTCTGCTCAACCGGGCCATCCAGACGACGCTGGCGCCGGGATCGACGTTCAAGGTCGTGACCGCGAGCGCCGCCGTGCAGACCGGTCGGTACAACGCGAACACCCTGGTGCCGGCCGGGCCGACGTACCGCCTCCCGCAGTCCCACAACGTCGTGCACAACGATGTGTTGAGCGGATGCGACAGCAGCAAGGTCCCGCTGATCCAGGCCCTGGAGTTCTCCTGCAACACCGCATTCGCGCCGCTCGCGGTGAAGGTCGGCGCCACCGCGATGCACCGGCAGGCCGAGGGCTACGGCTTCAACCAGCACTACCTCGACGACCTGCCCGGCCAGGCGATCTCGCGGTATCCCGCCGACGAGGACCCGCCCGGGACCGCCCTGTCCGGCTTCGGTCAGGACTCGGTGACCGCCACGCCCCTGCAGATGGCCATGGTCACCGCCGGCATCGCCGACCACGGCGTGGTGATGAAGCCCTACCTGGTCGACTCCCTCCAGTCGCCGACGAGCTTCGAGACCCTCCAGTCGACCACGCCCGAGCAGCTGTCGCAGGCGACGTCGTCGTCGACTGCCGGCGAGGTCACCCGGATGATGGTGGCGACCGTGCAGACCGGGACCGCGACGCCGGCTGCCATCCCGGGCATCCAGGTCGCCGGCAAGACCGGCACGGCGCAGAGCGGGCTGAAGAACCCCGACGGCAGCGAGGTGCCGCCGTACGCGTGGTTCATCGGGTTCGCGCCGGCACAGTCGCCGAAGGTCGCCGTGGCCGTGATGCTCCAGCACGTCAACCAGCCGACCGACGAGATCCACGGCGGCACCCTCGGCGGCCCGATCGCCAAGGCGGTCATGGAGGCGGTGCTGAACCCCCATGGCTGACGACACGACGTATGCCGGCACCAGCGATGTGCCGACCCACCAGCACGGGAAGGGCCACCAGTGAGTCCCGACAGCTCGAACGGACAGCCGCTGATCGGCGGGCGGTACGCGCTCGGCGAGCTCCTCGGACGCGGCGGCATGGCCGAGGTGCGCAAGGGCACCGACACCCGCTTGGGACGCACGGTCGCGGTGAAGCGCTTACGCACCGACCTGGCCAGCGACGTGACCTTCCAGGCGAGGTTCCGCCGGGAGGCGCAGAGCGCGGCCTCGCTCAACCATCCGGCGATCGTCGCCGTCTACGACACCGGCGAGGTGCCGGCCACGGACGGCTCCGGAATCTCCCAGCCCTACATCGTCATGGAGTTCGTGGCCGGCCGCACCCTGCGCGACATCCTCCGCGAGGGTCGCAAGATCCTGCCGGAGCGCGCGCTCGAGATCGCCGGCGGCGTGCTTTCAGCCCTGGACTACAGCCACCGCGCGGGGATCATCCACCGCGACATCAAGCCGGGCAACGTGATGCTCACGCCGGCCGGAGACGTCAAGGTGATGGACTTCGGCATCGCCCGCGCCATGTCGGACTCGTCCAGCACGATGACCCAGACCGCGGCCGTCGTCGGGACCGCCCAGTACCTCTCGCCCGAGCAGGCCCGCGGCGAGCCGGTCGACTCGCGCTCCGACGTCTACTCCGCGGGCTGCCTGCTCTACGAGCTGCTCACCGGGCGCCCGCCGTTCATCGGCGACTCGCCGGTGGCCGTGGCCTACCAGCACGTCCGTGAGCAGGCGGCGCCGCCATCCGACCACGACACCGACCTCCCGCCCGAGGTGGACGCGATCGTGATGAAGTCGCTGGCCAAGCGGGTCGAGGACCGCTACCAGTCAGCCGCCGCGATGCGAGGCGACATCGAGCGGTACCTCGCCGGTCATCCGGTACACGTGACACCTCCCCCGCCGATCGAACCGCCGACGACGGTCACCAACCCGACCTCGGTCGTCACGCCGGTCCCGCCGCCGCAGCAGGAGTACGACGAGGAGGAGCGCGGCACCAGGCCGGGCCTGCTGGTGTTCCTCGCGATCTTGCTGGTGATCGTGCTCGGCCTGGCGGCGTACCTGCTTCCGAAGATGTTCGCGAGCCCGAACGACCAGGTCCAGGTGCCCCGCCTCGCCGGGCTCACCGAGACCCAGGCGCGGGCCAAGCTCGCCGATGCCGGGCTCGAGGTCGGTACCCCCGACCGCAAGTACAGCACCAAGGTCGCGGCCAACCGGGTGATCGACCAGAACCCGCCTGCCGACGAGTTCGTCGACCAGGGCACGACGGTGACGTTCACCCTGTCGCTCGGGACACACCCGACCCGGGTTCCCAACGTCGTCGGCCAGCCGCGCAGCGACGCCGGCACCGCGTTGCAGAACGCCCACCTCAACCCGGTCTTCAAGCCGGTGGACTCCGACCAGCCGAAGGGAACGGTGGTCAGTACCGACCCGCCGGCGGGGCAGCAGGTCGCACGCGACTCCGACGTCAGCGTGAGCATCTCGCGCGGGCCGCAGAAGGTGCCGGACGTCGTCGGTCTGACCCAGGACCAGGCGGAGCAGAAGATCAAGGACGCCGGCTTCACGCCACAGGTCAGTCCGGACAACAACTCGACCGAGCCGAAGGGGACCGTGACCGGGCAGACACCACCGGCCGGTCAGACGCTTCCCCAGGGCTCGAACGTCTTCATCACCGTGTCGAGCTACGAGCCGACCTCGCCCCCGACGTCCTCCCCGACCACAGAGCCCACGTCACCGCCGACGTCGCTGCCGACCTCGCCGATCAGCCCGACGTCCTGACGGCGCCCACGTGCGGGCAGGCTTCAGCTGCCGGCGTCGCCGCGCGGCAGGACCCGGGCGTACTGCAGGTCGGTCAGACCGTCGTACGCCGGTGCCGCGATCCGGTCCTCCACCTGCTCGTCCCAGCCGACGTTGATGTCGGGATCGGCCGCGTCGGCACGGTAGACCTGGAGGTAGGGGTCGTTGGTGATCGCGTCGCTCAGCGCGGTGACGTCGCCGACCGCCTGGATGCGGTACGGCTGGCTGTAGGGCACGCCCTGGAGCTGCACGGAGTTGCCGATGCAGCGGATCCCGGTCGTGCTGACAACCCGCTGTCCCTGGATCGTCACGGCAAGGGCGCCGCCCTTCCACATCGCGTTGACCACGGCCTGGATGTCCTGCTGGTGGACGAGGAGGAGGTTGGGGTTGTCGACGGTGTCGGGCGTGTCCTGACCCGTGCTCTGGGGGGCGTCGGAGAGCGTGACGGTGAGCCCGGGACCGCTGACCTGACGCAGCCCGGCCGCACCCTTGACCCGGTCGGCCTCTCGATTCAGCTTGCGGACCTGCCGGTTGTCGACCGAGCTGCTCAGCTGCGCCACCTGCTGATGGAGGTCGGCGACACGCTGCTTGAGCGCGTCGTACTGGTTCGAGTCGCTGCGCACCAGTGACGCCAGGTCGGTGTACCGACCGGGGCGCAGGTCGGTGCCCTCGCTGCTGTGGGCGCTGACCACGAACAACGCCCCGCTCAGGAGGCCGACGAGCGGTGTGGCCAACCCCCACCCCAGCGCCCCGGGGCCCGCGAGCCTGCCGTGGGGACGCGACGCCATGCCGACTAAGGTATCCCGCGACCCTGTGGAGGACGCCGGTGCCAGGACGCCGGATGGAGAAGGAGGCCTGCGTGGCCAAGCTCAAGGCCAAGCAGTCGTTCGTCGACCCCGACCGTGGCCCCCTGCTGAGCGTCCGCTTCGCCGTCACCGTCGTCCTGATGGTGATCGGCATCGCCTGGATCGTCTTCTACTACACGGTGGTGCGGGCAGACCCCGACGCGATCCCGCCGGCCAAGCCCGGCGGGCCCTCGTTCATGGGGGACATGGACAAGTGGAACTACGCCGTCGGCTTCGGCCTCTTCTTCCTCGGCCTCCTGATGGCCGCCCACCCGACGACCCCCCTCGGTCGCGGGCGTGGCGTCGTGGTGGGGATGCTGGCCTGCTTCATCCTCGGCCTGCTGTGGATCTGCACGTTCTACGTGATCTCGGGTGACAACCTGCACAAGGTGGCCGTCTTCAACGACCTCGACCAGTGGAACCTGGTCGTCGGCATCGCCTTCATGGCGGTGGGGTTCTCCTACGCCACGCGCTGGGAATGAGCCCCCCGGGCGGGAGCTTGCTCGCGTCCGGAGAGGGGCGAACTCTCCGAGCCGTGCTGGCTCGGACCGAGCCTGCGAGGGACGAGCGACGCACCCCGGTCACCGGTCCATCGACAGGTCACATCCCCCGCGCCCCCGGGCCAGGGGCTGGCTCATCCACCCGACCTGATGAGCCGTCCCTCCGGCGACGGAAGAGTTGTCCCCAACTGTGGAATCACCTGTGGATAATCACACCGCTGTAGTTCTCCCCAGGATGGTCCACAGCTGGGGACAACCACCGGTCAGGTGAGAGCCGCCGTGCGGGCCGCGAAGGCCAGCACCACCAGCACCGCGACCCCGGCGAACCCCGCGGCCTGCCAGGTGGTCCGGTTCTGACGCGGTGAGTAGACCAGGACCCAGGCCAGCACCAGACCGCCGACGAACCCGCCCACGTGGGCCTGCCAGGAGATGCCCGAGGCGAAGAAGGTGAGGGCGGCGTTGATCCCGATCCACACCAGCAGCTGGCTCACGTCGGCGCGCGCCTTGAGCGCGACCACGAGCAGCGCGGCCATCAGGCCGAAGATGGCTCCGGAGGCGCCCAGGCTGGTGCTGTCGCCCGGAGCCAGCAGGTAGATCGCCGCCGACCCCACGAATCCCGAGAGCAGGTAGAGCGCGATGAAGCGCAGCCGACCGAGCACCATCTCGAGCTGGGGGCCGAGGATCCACAGGGCCAGCATGTTGAAGCCGATGTGGAGGACCTCGACGTGGGCGAACATCGAGGTCAGCGGCTGCCACCAGTCGCCGGCCGCGACGCCGATCCACTTGCCGTCCGGCGTCGCGGAGCAGATCCCCGAGGAGTGGACGCCGGGGTAGTAGTTGCCCGCGTGGTCAGTCGCGACGCACAACCCGCGGGGGATCAGGGAGAGCCGGAAGACCCACGCGCTGTTCTGCCCACCGGTGACCATGATCAGCACCCAGACCGCGGCGTTGATCGCGATCAGGATCTTCGAGACCAGGCCGTCGCTGCCCGGCCGGAGCCCGCCGTACGCCGTGCGGCCCTGGCGCGTCGTACGCCGGCCCTCGGCCACGCAGTCGGGGCAGTGGAAGCCGACCGCGGCGTCGCGCATGCAGTCGGGGCAGATCGGCTTCCCGCAGCGCTGGCAGCGGACGTAGGTCTCGCGGCTGGGGTGCCGGTAGCAGGTGGGAACGCCGGCGGGATCCCCCGCCGGCGTCGCTGGTCCGGGCCCGGACCCGTCGGGCGTGCTCAGGAGTCCGCGACCTCGACCGTCTCGATGACCACCGGCTCGACGGGGCTGTCGCCCGCACCGGTCGCGGTCGTGGCGATGGCGTCGACCACGTCGCGCGACGGCTGGTCGGCGACCTCGCCGAAGATCGTGTGCTTGAAGTTCAGCCACGGGGTCGGCCCGACGGTGATGAAGAACTGCGAGCCGTTGGTGTTGGGCCCGGAGTTCGCCATCGCCAACAGGTACGGCTTGTCGAAGACCAGCTCCGGGTGCGGCTCGTCCTTGAAGGTGTAGCCCGGCCCGCCTCGACCGTCACCCCGTGGGCAGCCGCCCTGGATCATGAAGCCGTCGATGACGCGGTGGAAGGTCAGGCCGTCGTAGAAGCGCTGGCCGCTGCGACCGGAGTCGTCGCGGTACTCCTTGGTGCCCTCGGCGAGACCGACGAAGTTCGAGACGGTCTCGGGAGCGTGGTTCGGGAACAGGTTGATCGTGATGTCGCCCCGGTTGGTCTTCAGGACGGCCTGCTGGTCAGCCATGGGTGCCTCTCGCGTCTGCGTGCTGGTGCAGCGATCCTCCCACGCCGGGCAACCGGGCCGCGCACGGTGGCGGCCCGGTGGCGGCCCGGTGGCCGCCCAGCGATAACCCAGTGACAGCGAGGGGCTGGGAGGTCCGCAGTGAAGACCGCCCTGTTGGGTACGAGGTGGATCGTGGTGGGATAGAGGAGACGAGACGAAGGGAAGGGTCCTATGCGCATCCGCCGGAGGAAGACGCTCATCCAGCAGGCTGCCGACTACGTCGAGGCCGCGGTCGAGAAGGCAGGCCCGATCCTGGCCGACGCCAAGGACAGGGCCGAGGAGGCCCTCGCCGACGCCCGTGAACAGGCCGGCCCTGCGCTCGCCGAGGCGAGGGACCAGGCCGTGGCGAAGGCCGGCCCGACCATGGCCGAGGCCCGCGACAAGGCCGCCCCGCTGATCGCCCAGGGCATGGCGATCGCGGCCGAGAAGGCCTCGGCGGCAGCCGATCTGGCAGCCGACAAGGCCTCCGAGGGCAAGGAGCTCGCGGCGTCCAGGGCGGCCGAGCTGGTCGGCAAGCCGAAGAAGAAGCACCGGCTGCGGACCCTGTTCATCGTCACCGGGTTCGCGGCACTGCTCGGGCTCGTCCTCAAGAAGTTCCGCGACAGTGCCGAGGAGGACGACTGGCAGTCGTCGTACACCCCGGGTCCGACGCCGGCACCCCGGGCGGCGGGAACCGCCACCGACACCCCGATCGCCGACGCCGCGGCGGCCGCCCGGACCGAAGGCGCCGATGAAGGCGGCGCGGGGCCGGACGAGGCACTCGCCGACGCGGCCGAGGAGTCCCACGACGTGACCACCCCCGACGAGCCGGCCGACATGGTCGACGTGTCACCGGGAGAGGAGCCGGTGGCGAAGAAGTCCGCCAAGCCCTGAGCGAGGACCCGTCACGACCGAAGCTCCTGCGGCCGGTTGTCGGTGACCCAGGCGTCGATCCGCTCCCACCAGCCGAACAGCCACTCGATCTGCGCCTCGCGCTCGGCCGGGATCTCCCCGCGTGGTACCCGCCACCAACGCATCACGATCACCTTGTC
>JAICSC010000231.1 GCA_025937085.1 Nocardioides sp. | reverse complement strand
CCGCCAGCCGCTTCTCGAGCAGCGCGAGCTGCAGGTCGACGATGTGCGTGAGCTCCTCCGGGGTGAGTGCATCGAAGACGACGATCTCGTCCAGCCGGTGGAGGAACTCGGGCTTGAAGCTGGCCCGCACCACCGACATCACCGACTCACGCTTGGCCGCGGGGTCGAGCGTCGGATCGACCAGGTAGGTCGAGCCCAGGTTGGAGGTCAGGATCAGCAGGGTGTTGCGGAAGTCGACGGTGCGGCCCTGGCCGTCGGTGAGACGTCCGTCGTCGAGCACCTGCAGCAAGATGTCGAACACCTCGGGGTGGGCCTTCTCCACCTCGTCGAGCAGGACGACGGAGTACGGACGCCGGCGCACCGCCTCGGTGAGCTGGCCGCCCTCGTCGTACCCGACGTAGCCGGGAGGCGCGCCGACGAGCCGCGCCACCGAGTGCTTCTCGGAGTACTCGCTCATGTCGATCCGGACGATCGCCCGCTCGTCGTCGAACAGGAACTCCGCCAGCGACTTGGCCAGCTCGGTCTTGCCGGTGCCGGTCGGGCCGAGGAACAGGAACGATCCGGTCGGCCGGTTCGGGTCGGAGATGCCCGCCCGCGACCGGCGTACGGCGTCGCTCACCGCCCGCACGGCCTCGCGCTGCCCGATCAGGCGCTGCCCGATCACGTCCTCCATCTCGAGCAGCTTCGCGGTCTCGCCCTGGAGCAGCTTGCCGGTCGGGATGCCGGTCCAGGCCTCGACGACCTCGGCGATCTGCTCGGCGCCGACCTCCTCGCCCACCAGGGGCTCGACCCCCGAAGACTCCGACTTCTCGGCCGCGGCCACGACCTCGAGCTTCTTCTCCAGCTCGGGGATCGACTCGTAGCGGATCTTCGACGCGCCCTCGAGGTTGCCCTCGCGGAGCATCTTGTCCGCCTCGATCCGCAGCTGGTCGAGCGCCCGCCGGATCTCACCCTCGCCCTCGAGGGACGCCTTCTCGCGCTCCCATCGGGCCTCGAGCCCGCGCAGCTGCTCCTCGGAGTCGGCCAGGTCGGCCCGCAGCTTCTCCAGCCGCTCCTTCGAGGCGGGGTCGGTCTCCTTCTCGAGCGCGAACTCCTCCATCTTCAGCCGGTCGACGGTACGCCGGAGCTGGTCGATCTCCTCCGGCGACGACTCGATCTCCATCCGGAGCCGGGACGCCGACTCGTCGATCAGGTCGATCGCCTTGTCGGGCAGCTGCCGGCCGGTGATGTAGCGGTCGCTCAGGGTCGCGGCCGCCACCAGCGCGGCGTCGGTGATCCGGACGCCGTGGTGGGCCTCGTACTTCTCCTGGATGCCACGCAGGATCTGGATCGTGTCCTCGACCGACGGCTCGCCGACGAAGACCTGCTGGAAGCGGCGCTCGAGTGCGGGGTCCTTCTCGATCCGCTCGCGGTACTCGTCGAGCGTCGTCGCGCCGATCATCCGCAGCTCGCCGCGGGCGAGCATCGGCTTGAGCATGTTGCCGGCATCCATCGCCGAGTCGCCGCCGGCACCCGCGCCGACCACGGTGTGCAGCTCGTCGATGAACGTGATCACCTGCCCGCCGGAGTCCTTGATCTCCTCGAGCACGGCCTTGAGCCGCTCCTCGAACTCGCCGCGGTACTTCGCCCCGGCCACCATCGCGGCGAGGTCCAGAGAGAGCAGCCGCCGGCCCTTGAGCGAGTCGGGCACGTCGCCCGCGACGATCCGCTGGGCCAGGCCCTCGACGACCGCGGTCTTGCCGACCCCGGGGTCGCCGATCAGCACGGGGTTGTTCTTGGTACGCCGCGACAGCACCTGGATCACCCGGCGGATCTCGGCGTCACGACCGATCACCGGGTCGAGCCTGCCCTCCTCCGCCGCCTGGGTGAGGTCCACGGAGAACTTCTCCAGGCTCTCGTACGTCGACTCCGCCTCGGGGCTCGTCACCCGGCGGGTGCCGCGCAGGGCGGTCAGTCCCTCGCGCAGACCACCCGCGGTCAGGTCCGCGTCGGCCAGGAGCTGCTGGGCGGCCGACTCGACGGTGGCCAGACTGATCAGGAGGTGCTCGGTGGCGACGTAGTCGTCCTTCATCGACGCAGCGAGGTCCAGCGCGCCCGCCAGTACGCGGGTGAGCGCAGGAGACGCGGCCGGCTGCTGAACGGTCGCCCCGCTCGCCTTCGGCAATGCCTGCAGGGCAGCCTCCGTCTGGGCGGCCAGGGACGCGGCGTCGGCGCCCGCCTTGCCCACCAGCTGGCGCGCCGTACCGTCGGCCTCGCGCAACAGCGCGGCGAGCAGGTGGACCGGCTCGGTCTGGGTGTTGCCCGCCGTGGTCGCGGCGAGCTGGGCGGTCTCGATCGCCTCACGACTGCGTGTCGTGAACTTCTCGGCCCCGAACTGGCTCATCTGGTTCCTCTTCCGCTGGTCCAGGTCGAGCAGAGCACGCCCCAGCGCAGCGCGGCCCTGCGAGGAACACTGTGGCCCTCACCGGACACAACGATCCAGAAGTTGAGTCGATTCCCCTCAACTTCGACCCTTTCGCGTGTCGCGCGACGGCCTCGTCCGGTGACGAGCGCCGACCCGATGGGCCTCAGCGGCGCGGCGTACGCCGTGCTGGTCAGTGTGTGTGCGTTCGCCGCGGCCCTGCTCGCTGCCGCGCTCACCACGGTGTCCCGACAGACCGGGCTGCTTCCTCGCTGACCCTGGCCGGCTACCCCGCCGCGGTGCTGATGCTGACCAACATCCTTCTGCCGATGGCGATGTTCACCGTCTACTTCGTCGCGGTGAGCATCGCGCTGGTTCGGCGTTCGGCCGCTCCCGTGGCGTCAAGGACAGCGCGCGACGTCGCACCGTCCCTCGCGGTCTGACGTCGGCGGGCCGGTACTCGCGGGCGAGCCCTGTGCCCCAGGACGGTGTGACGGCCGCCCGCTCAGGGAGGGAGCGCGCGGCCGGGTCAGCGGCCGGTCTCGCGACGCCAGACGACGACCGCCGAGCCCGGGGTGGGCTGGCGGAGCGCGGGCAGCTTCGCAGGCTCGGTACGCCGCGTGGTCACGGACGACATGGCGGCCCGGAGAGCGTCGTGGGTCGCGGCGAGCTCGGCCCGGAGCTCCTCGTTGCGGGACTGGAGGGCGGCGACCTGGTGCTCCAGCTCGAGGATGCGGCGTACCCCCTCGATGCCGACACCGCCGGAGGTCAGCGACGCGATCTCGCGGAGCAGCTCGATGTCGCGGTGGCTGTACCGACGGCCACCGCCGCCGGTGCGGCCGGGCATGATCAGGCCCATCCGCTCGTAGGAGCGCAGCGTCTGCGGGTGGAGCCCGGAGAGCTCGGCGGCCACGGAGATCACGTAGACGGCGGCGTCCGCGCTGGGCACGCGCGGCTCCCGGGGGGTCATGACCCGGTCTTCTCGAACAGGTTGGCACGCAGGGTGCCGTCGACTCCCGCTGCTCGGTAGCCGGCGATGGCGTCGCGAGCGGCGTCGTTGAGCCGCGCCGGTACCTGGACCTCCACCGTGGCGAGCAGGTCGCCCTTGGTGCCGTCCTTCTTCGTGGCGCCGCGGCCGCGGACCCGGAAGGTGCGGCCGTTGGGAGTGCCGGCGGGGATCTTCAGGGTGACCGGGTTGCCGCTCAGGGTCGGGATCTTGATCTCCGCGCCCAGCGCGACCTCGTCGAAGGACACCGGTACGTCGAGGGTGAGGTTGTCGCCCTTGCGGCCGAACAGGCGGTGGGGGGTGACCTTGACGGTGACGTACAGGTCGCCGTTGGCGCCGCCGTTCTCACCGGCGCCACCCTTGCCCCGCAGGCGGATGCGCTGGCCGTCCTTCACGCCCGCGGGGATGCGGGCCTGGATCGAGCGGGACGACGTGCCGCGGCCCGACCCGTGGCAGGTCGGGCAGGGTTCGTCGTAGATCAGCTGGCGGCCGGCGCACCGTGGGCACGTCTCGTTGATCGAGAAGCCGCCGCCGGTGGAGTTCACGATGAAGCCCGCACCCTCGCACTCTGGGCAGATGCGGGGCTGCGTCCCGGGCTTGCCGCCGGTGCCGTGGCAGTCCGGACACGCCGCGTCGGAGGTCAGCCGGAGGCTGATGGTGACCCCCTGGAGGGCATCGGTGAAGTCGATCGTGGCGTTGCTCTCGACATCCGCCCCGCGCACCGGTCGGGTGCGCGAGCGCTGTCCGCCGCCGCGGCTGCCGAAGATGTCACCGAACAGGTCACCGAACCCACCGGCCCGGTCGCGGAGCAGGTCGCCGAGGTCGAACCCGACTCC
Source organism: Nocardioides sp. (assembly GCA_025937085.1). Taxonomy (GTDB): domain Bacteria; phylum Actinomycetota; class Actinomycetes; order Propionibacteriales; family Nocardioidaceae; genus Nocardioides. The sequence goes on along the minus strand of JAICSC010000231.1, from coordinate 1,747 downwards.
CCCACCTTCTCCGGACGACCCGCCGGGGAAGCCGCCCCGGAAGCCGCCACCACCGTAGAGGCGCTGGACCTCGTCGTACTTCTTCCGCTTCTCCTCGTCCCCGATGACGTCGTAGGCCTCGGCGACGGCCTTGAACTTCTCGTGCTTCGCCCGGCTGTCGGCGGTGTCGCCGGGGTTGGAGTCGGGGTGGTTGGCGCGCGCGAGCTTCCGGTAGGCCTTCTTGATCTCCGCGTGGGTGGCCTTCTTGTCCACGCCCAGCTCGGCGTAGTAGTTCTTCGTCGCCCAGTCGGCGCGGATGCCCTCGGTGGTGCTCATGCACTCACCCCCTCTCCTTCAGTGTGCTGCGGTCGTGTTCTCGAGCCGCTCAGCTGCCGGCCGGGTCGACCACGAGCACCTGGGCAGCACGCACCACGCGGTCGCCGATGCGGTAGCCGGCCTTGGCGATCACCTTGCAGGTGGTCACCTCCACGTCCGGATCCTCGCCGATGTGGCTCAGAGCCTCGTGGATGCGTGGGTCGAACGCGTCGCCCGGCTCGCCGTACTTGACCAGACCGGCGTTGGTGACCACCCGCTCGAGCTGGTCGGCCACCGCCGACAGACCCTCCTCCAGCTTCCCGTGCTCCCGGGCGCGGTCGATGGTGTCGAGGACGTCGACGATCGGAGCCAGTGCGGAGTACGTCGCGTTCTCGCGGACCAGCTCCCGGTCACGGTCGACGCGACGCTTGTAGTTGAGGTACTCGGCCTGAAGCCGCTGCAGATCCGTCGTGCGCTCCGCGAGAGCCTGCTCGAGCTGCACGGCGTCAGGGGTGGCCTCCTCGGCCACCTCGACGTCGACCAGGTCGTCCGGTTCCAGCGGCGCACCCTCCTCGACCATGTTGTCCACGCCACTGATGTCTTCCAGGTCGTCGGTCGCCAGATGTCTCGCCACCGGTTCCTCCACCTCAGCCCTGTCTGTTGACGCTGCGGTCGACGCTCCGGTCGAAGGGGGAGCCGCGCGTCGCCGCTCCCCCTTCGGCCGTTCGGTCACTTGGACTCGCCCTCGCCGTCGGTGCCGTCAGCGGGCTCGTCCACGATCTCGGCGTCCACGACGTCGTCGTCGGCGGCACCGGTCGAGGTGTCGGTCCCACCGGCCGCGGCCTGGTCGGCCTCGGCGGCGGCGTACATCGCGGCGCCCATCTTCTGGCTGGACTCGCCGAGCTTGGTCACCCCGGCCCGGATCTCCTCCTGGGTGGCCTCGGCGTTCTCCAGCGTCTTCTTGAGCGCGTCGACGTCGGTCTGGACCTCGATCTTGACGTCGTCCGGGATCTTCTCGCCGTTGTCCGCCAGGAACTTCTCTGTCGTGTAGACCAGCGACTCCGCCTGGTTGCGGGTCTCGACGGCCTCGCGGCGCGTCGCGTCCTCCGCGGCGTACTGCTCGGCCTCCTTGATCATCCGGTCGATCTCGTCCTTGCCGAGCGCGCTGCCGCCGGAGATCGTCATCGACTGCTCGCGACCGGACGCCTGGTCCTTGGCGGAGACGTGCACGATGCCGTTGGCGTCGATGTCGAAGGTGACCTCGATCTTGGGGACGTTGCGCGGCGCCGGCGGCAGGCCGGTCAGCTCGAAGTTGCCGAGCGGCTGGTTCTGCGCCCACATCTGGCGCTCGCCCTGGGCGACCTTGATCTCCACGCTCGGCTGGTTGTCGTCGGCCGTGGTGAAGATCTCCGACCGCTTGGCCGGGATCGTCGTGTTGCGCTCGATCAGGGTG
>JAICSC010000055.1 GCA_025937085.1 Nocardioides sp. | reverse complement strand
TGGCGCCGCACGGGCTGCGCTTCGACAACTACCCGTTCATCTTCCTCACCCTGATGCTGAGCCTGCAGGCGTCGTACGCCGCTCCGCTGATCCTGCTCGCGCAGAACCGGCAGGAGGCCCGTGACAAGGTGGTGGCCGAGCAGGATCGCCAGGCGAACACTCGGGGCCATGCGGACATGGAGTTCCTCGCGCGCGAGGTCGCCTCGCTGCGCGGAGCCGTGGGCGAGGTCGCCACCCGCGACTTCCTGCGCTCGGAGCTGCGATCCCTGCGCGACGACCTCGTCGAGGGCACCGAGGACGAGGCCGCCTCGTCGGCCTGACCAGCCTCAGCGCAGCCCAGCGCAGCCCAGCTCAGACCAGCTCAGACAGGGTCGTCGGCGTACTCGATGACGGGCGATCCCTCAGCCACCAGATGGCCGATCGGCAGGTCCGTCGCCCAGGGCGAACCGGCCAGGCGGTCCTCGACGGTGCGGCGGACGACCCCGGCGACGAGGTCCGCCAGCTGCACGCGAGCGTCGTGACGTGAGTCGACCCGGACGAAGCCGGCGAGACGACGACCGGGCCGGGACGTCTCCAGCTCCTCGGCGATGGCGGAGACGCGGGCGGGCGTGAGAACCGACTGCTCGTCGTGCACGACGCTGACGTCCCCGAGGGCGCTCCAGTGCTGGACGGCCCAGCGCAGCGCGGGAAGAAGGGGTTCGGTGAGCGGCGACCTCGGAGGTGCTGCGACGTACTCGCGGGTACGTCGCAACGCGTCCGGCGAGGCCCATGCGCCCACGAAGCCCCGGTCTCCGGCGTCCGTCAGGATGTCCTCGACGGCACCGACGACGTCGACCCAGGTCTCGATCGAGACCCGAGGGCGTCGGTTGCGGGTCAGCCAGAGGAGATCGCGGGCGCAGTCGAGGATCTGGCGCTCCTGCGACCGAGGGAGGCCGGCCACCAGGGCATGCAGGCGAAGGGCCTGGGCCCAGGTGGTCGCGTCCTCGTCCGCGCCCCACCATCCTTCCGGGGGTGTGTCGCCGAGCAACACCTGGGCGAGCCGTGCGAGCCCGAACAGCCGGGTGTCGGTCACGTGGACGAAGGCACGTCCCTGCAACGGCCCGTCGGGACCACACAACCAATGGGCGACGGGTTGCCCCCACGGCCGGTTGAGCCGCGACGCCTTGAGCTCGTCCGACCCGGCACCCGTGCGAGCCCTGACCTCCTCGGCCAGCTCGACCGCGACGTCCGGGTCGAGGTGCACGCTCGCATGCGCGAAGATTCTGGTGCCGCCGAACAGCGAGCCGCCCACGAAGCCTGACTCGTCGCAGGCGACCTCGACGGTGCACCGAACCTCGCGGGCGCTCACGGACCTCGACCCTAACCTTGGTCACCCAGCCGGGCGAGCCGATTCCCCCTCTGCACGTCCCGGATGGCGGGTGCCGACCCCTCCCCGTCTACGCTGGGAAGCACCATGAGCACGCCCACCGTCGAGCGGCTGACCGCCGCGCTCGCCACCGTCAACGACCCCGAGATCAAGCGGCCGATCACCGAGCTCGGGATGGTCGACCAGCTCGAGATCGACGCCGTCGGGCTGGTGCACGTGACCGTGCTGCTGACGGTCTCCGGCTGTCCCCTGAAGGACACCATCGACCGCGACGTACGCCGGGCACTCGCCGAGGTCGACGGCGTCACCGGCGTGGAGCTCACCCTCGGGACGATGACCGACGCGCAGCGCGCCGAGCTGCAGAAGAACCTACGCGGAGGCCAGGCGCCCAAGGAGATCCCGTTCTCCCAGCCGGGTTCGCTGACCCAGGTGTACGCCGTCGCCAGCGGGAAGGGCGGGGTCGGCAAGTCGTCGGTGACGGTCAACCTGGCGCTCGCGCTCGCCAAGTCCGGGCGCACCGTCGGCATCGTCGACGCCGACATCTACGGCCACTCCGTCCCGGCCATGCTCGGCATCGCCGACCACCGGCCGACGCAGGTCGAGTCGATGATCATGCCGGTGCCGACACCGTCGGGCGTCTCCGTGATCTCGGTCGGGATGCTCAAGCCCCGCCGCGACCAGGTGGTCGCGTGGCGCGGCCCGATGCTCGACCGAGCCCTGGTCCAGATGCTCGCCGACGTCTACTGGGGCGACCTCGACGTGCTGCTGCTCGACCTGCCGCCCGGCACGGGTGACATGGCGATCTCTCTCGGGCAGCACCTCCCGGGGGCGGAGATCCTCGTCGTCACGACACCGCAGGAGGCGGCCGCCGAGGTCGCCGAGCGGGCGGGGACGATGGCCTCGATGGTGCACCAGCGTGTCATCGGCGTCGTCGAGAACATGAGCTACCTGGTCTGCCCGCACTGCGGTCCCGAGCACCGCATCGAACTGTTCGGCGACGGCGGCGGGGAGCGCGTGGCGAAGACGCTGAGCAGCCGGTTCGGGTACGACGTACCCATGCTCGGCCAGGTTCCGTTCGAGGAGTCCCTGCGCGAGGGTGGCGATGCCGGCAAGCCCGTCGTCGAGTCGGATCCCACCTGTCAGGCGGCGTTGGTGCTGCAATCGTTGGCCGACCGGCTCGCGGCGCGGGGACGAGGTTTGGCAGGACGCCAGCTCGGGCTCACTCCGAGCGCTAAATTCTGATACATGTTCGGAGTCGGGCTGCCGGAGCTGGCGGTGATCGCGTTCGTCGCCGTGCTCGTCTTCGGACCCGACAAGCTGCCCGAGTTCGCGCGCCAGGCCGGCCGGATCGCCCGGCAGATGCGCACCTTCGCCAACCAGGCCCGCGACGAGCTGCGCGAGGAGCTCGGCCCTGAGTACGCCGATCTCAACCTTCGCGACCTCGACCCGCGCGCGATCGTGAAGAAGCACATCATCGAGGCCATGAACGAGCCCGACGACGACCCCCGCGAGAAGGTGGTCCCGCTCGCGACCGGCGAGCGTCCACCGTTCGACGTAGACGCGACCTGAAGTCGTGACTAGCACGCGGGATCGCGCCAGCGAGCAAGCGTGACCGTCTCACCTCGGCCACGGCCTTCAGGAGTGCGCATCAGCCACGGCTCTGCACCGCCGCCACCGCCCCCCGCGCGACCAGCACGACCCGTCCCTCCGCCACCTTCAGCTCGGCGAAGTCCGCACCCACGCGGCCCAGCCGCCCGTCTCGGACCGTGCCGTCGACGGTGTGGAGCCGACACTCGGCACCCGCCTCCGCCAGCCGACGCAGCGCAGATCCGAGACCGAGCCGGCTCACCGGTGACCATGCGACCTCGGGCACGGAGCGCTCCGACGCTCCCTCGACTGCCTTGACGGCCGAGAGCCGGACGACCCAGTCCTGGGCGGCGCCGTGCACGAGACACCAGTCCGGGCCGACGCGGCGCAGTCGGCCCGAGACGGACCCGACTCCGAGCACGTCGAGGCTGATCTCCTCGTCGACGGTGGCCATCAGGCGGCTGACCAGGGTGACCGCGGCGTACTCCGAACGGCTGCGGTCGGCCAGCTCACTCGCCCGGTCGGCGTCGTAGAGCGCCTGGGCCTGCTGCTCGAGGTCGTCGAGGAAGTCGAACAGCTGCTCGTCCCAGTCCACGGCGCCACCCTGTCACTGCACATCAGGGCACGTCACTGCACGTCACGGCACGTCACGGCAATCCACGGCACCCCGGGGGCCGAGCGTCATCCACAGGTTTCGTCGATGAACGCTTGTCAACTATCGAGAAGCAGAGTTGACTGCCTCAAACGGACACAAACGAAAGGTTTGACGGTGTTTCTCGGGGACCGCGGCAGCCGGTGGCGCTGCCTGCTCGTCTGGGTGTCGGGAACGTCGACGCTCGCGACCCCGGCCGTGCTCGGACAGCTGCGGACCGGTCGGCTGTGGGGCGACCCCGCATCGTGGGGATCACTTCCCCTCGACCGCGCGCTCCAGCACCTGGCGGCGGGCGTGCTCCTGGTCTGCGGGGCCTGGGCGTGGCTGGCCCTCTCCGTGACGGTCGTCGAGGCCTGGCGGGGGGTCCGACCGCAGCGCCGGCGACCCTGGCACCTGCCGGACGGCGTACGTCGTGTGGTGCTGGCGGCGTGCGGCCTCGCGCTCGCCACGAGTGTCCCGACCCCGGCCCTGGCCGCCGACGGCGTGTCCCATCGTCACGACGGCGGGCACCGGCGCGGGGTCGGGGTGCTGTCCGGGCTCCCGCTCCCGGACCGGGCCGTGGCACCCAGGCGGTCCAGGCGGCCTTCCCCGGACACCGTCCTCGTCCGTCCGGGCGACTGCCTGTGGTCGCTCGCCCGGCACGACCTGCCACCGGGGGCGTCCGCGTCCGAGATCGCCACCCGGTGGCGGGCGATCTACGCCGCCAACCGCGACGTCATCGGCTCCGACCCCGACGTGGTCGAGCCGGGGCAGCGCCTCCGTCTCCCGCGAAAGGACCCGTGATGACCCCCGTCTCGTCGACCCGGACCACCCGTGCCGGCGTGCTCCGGCTGCCCGCACCCACGACGACCCCGGTGGCCAGTGTGCAGGGCACGCTGGCGCTCGATCTCGGCCCGCGCCTGGACGTCCCCGAGACCCACTCGGTCCGTTCGGGGGAGCCGGGTGCAGGTCTCGACGTGGTGCGGGTCGACCTGGTCCGGCGACGGCGCTTCGAGCAGCACGCCGCGCGGATCGGCGTCGCGGTCGTGGAGATCGTCGGAGGTGACCGGCCGGTCTCCCAGCTGCTGCGCTGGACGACCCCGGAGGTGTACCGGGACCTCGGTCGCCGCGCGTACCTCGTGGCCGCCGCGGTCGGACGTCGCGCGGGGAGCGGCGGCATCCAGTCCGTCCGCCCACACCTCGTCGCGGCTCACACCAGCTTCGTCACCGAGCGGTGCGCCGAGGTGAGCCTGCATGTGCGCTACGGGCAGCGCTCCCGGGCGGTCGCGATCCGGTTCGAGCTGATCCACGACCGGTGGCAGGTCAGCGCTTTGGAGTTTGCTTGACAAGCGAGCAGCGGGGCGCGAGGAACGAGCGGACCCGGGTGTCCAGGTTGGCGCTCTGCGTCAACCGATCTTGGCCGTCAGACCCGTGGGCCCACCGGGTGCGCCGTGGCAGCGCTTGTACTTCTTGCCCGACCCGCACGGACACAGGGCGTTGCGACCGACTCCCGAGAACTCGTCGTCGGCGTTGGTCACCGTGGTGCTCGGGCGTGCCGGCGGTTGCCCGTCGGGCTCGCCCTGGCCGCCGAACGCCGCAGGTACCGAGAGCGAGGACTCGTTCTCGTCGGGAGCGGAGTACGACAGGTGCTGCGGCGTGCGGCCCTGGTCGAGTCCCTTCGCCGTGATGTGCGGCCTGTGCCCGTTGGTGCCGGCCGGGCCGCCCGCGTCGGGCTGCTCGAGCGAGCGCAGCTCGCGCCGCAGCGGCTCCTCGACCTCCTCCTCGACCGGCTCCTCGTCGTCGACGAGCTGGACGTCGAGGTTGAACAGGAACCCGACGGACTCCTCCTTGATGCCGTCCATGATCGCCGTGAACATGTCGAAGCCCTCGCGCTGGTACTCCACCAGCGGGTCGCGCTGCGCATAGCCGCGCAGACCGATGCCCTCGCGGAGGTAGTCCATCTCGTAGAGGTGCTCGCGCCACTTGCGGTCCAGCACCGACAGCACGACACGCCGCTCGAGCTCGCGCATGACCTCGGAGCCGACCTCGGCCTCACGGCGCTCGTACGCCGCGTGGGCGTCCGCCTGCAGCGCCTCGATGACCTCGTCCCGCTCGAGCCCCTCGACCCCGCCGACCTGCTCGGCCATCCGGTGCAGGTCCACCGAGAGCGGCCACAGCTGTCCCAGCTGCGACTGCAGCCCGTCGAGGTCCCACTCCTCGGCGAAGCCCTCGGTCGCCCCGGTCACGAACCCCTCGACCACGTCGTCGATGAAGGTGCCGATCTGCTCCTGGAGGTCCGCGCCCTCGAGGACCTTGCGGCGCTCGGCGTAGATCACGTGGCGTTGGCGGTCCATCACGTCGTCGTACTTGAGGACGTTCTTGCGGGAGTCGAAGTTCTGCGCCTCGATCTGGCCCTGCGCGTTGGCGATCGCGCCGGTGACCCGCTTGTTCTCGATCGGGACGTCGTCGGGGATCTTGAGGACCTGGAGGATCCGGTCGACCCAGTCGGCCTTGAACAGCCGCATCAGCTCGTCCTGGAGCGAGAGGTAGAACCGCGACTCCCCGGGGTCGCCCTGCCGGCCGGAACGCCCGCGCAGCTGGTTGTCGATCCGCCGGGACTCGTGCCGCTCGGTGCCGACGACGTACAGCCCGCCGACGGCCTTGACCTCGTCGTGCTCGGTCGCGACCCGCGACTTGATCTTCTCGACCGTGCCGGGCCAGGCCGCTTCGTACTCCGCGGCGGTCTCGCCGGTGGGCTCGAGGCCCTTCTTGCGGAGCTCCTCGTCGGCGAGGAACTCGACCGAGCCACCGAGCATGATGTCGGTGCCACGACCGGCCATGTTGGTGGCGACCGTGACCGCGCCCTTGTGGCCGGCCACCGCGACGATCTTCGCCTCGTCGGCGTGGACCTTGGCGTTCAGGACCGAGTGCGGGATGCCACGGGCACGCAGCTTCTGGGACAGGTGCTCGGACTTCTCGACCGAGACGGTGCCGACCAGGATCGGCTGGCCCTTGGCGTTGCGCTCGGCGATGTCGTCGACGACCGCGTCGTACTTCGCTTCCTCGGTGCGGTAGACGAGGTCGGCCTGGTCGGCCCGGATCATCGGCAGGTTGGTGGGGATCGGGACGACGCCCAGCTTGTAGATCTTGTCGAACTCGCTGGCCTCGGTCATTGCCGTACCGGTCATCCCGGAGAGCTTCTCGTAGAGGCGGAAGTAGTTCTGCAGCGTGACGGTGGCGAGCGTCTGGTACTCCTCGCGGACCTCGACGCCCTCCTTGGCCTCGATCGCCTGGTGGAGCCCGTCGTTGTAGCGGCGGCCGGCCAGCATCCGGCCGGTGTGCTCGTCGACGATGAGCACCTCGCCGTCCATGACGACGTACTCCTTGTCGTTGTGGAACAGCTCCTTGGCCTTGATCGAGTTGTTCAGGAACGAGATCAGCGGGGTGTTCGCCGACTCGTAGAGGTTCTCGATGCCCAGGTGGTCCTCGACCTTCGTGATGCCGGGCTCGAGCACCGAGATCGTGCGCTTCTTCTCGTCGACCTCGTAGTCGACGTCCCTGGCGAGGTTGCGCGCCACCTTGGCGAACTCGTCGTACCAGCGCACCTCGTCCTGGGTCGGGCCGCTGATGATCAGCGGCGTGCGCGCTTCGTCGATCAGGATCGAGTCGACCTCGTCGACGATCGCGAAGCTGTGCCCGCGCTGCACGCACTCCTCCAGAGAGCTGGCCATGTTGTCGCGCAGGTAGTCGAAGCCCAGCTCGTTGTTGGTGCCGTAGGTGATGTCGCAGTTGTAGGCCTCGCGGCGCTCGTCGGGCTTCATCGACGGGAGGATCACGCCGGTGGTGAGCCCCAGGAAGTGGTGGATGCGGCCCATCCACTCCGCGTGGTACTTCGCGAGGTAGTCGTTGACGGTGACGATGTGGACGCCGTTGCCGGCGAGGGCGTTGAGGTAGGCCGGCAGGGTCGCGACCAGCGTCTTGCCCTCGCCGGTCTTCATCTCGGCGATGTTGCCGAGGTGGAGCGCCGCGCCGCCCATGATCTGCACGTCGTAGTGGCGCTGCCCGATCACCCGCTTGGCGGCCTCGCGGACAGTGGCGAACGCCTCCGGCATGAGGTCGTCGAGGGTCTCGCCGTCGGCGAGCCGCTCCCGGAACTCGACGGTCTGCCCCTGCAGCTCCGCGTCGCTCATGGCGACGAAGTCGTCCTCGATCGCGTTGACCGCGCGCGAGACCGCGTCCAGCTGGCGCAGGATCTTGCCCTCGCCGATGCGGAGCAGCTTGTCGATGATGGCAGGCACGGGTGACTCCCCGTTCTCAAGACGAAACAATGAACGCGACAACTCTACCCAGCGCGGCGAACCGCGCCGATTCGAGACGGAGACCGCGGATGAGGGACCGATGAGATTCTCGGTGAGCACGGTCAAGGACACCCCCGAGAACGTCTCCCGCTTCGTCGCACGCAACCTGGCCGGGGGGCTCGACCACCTGGTGGTCTTCCTGGACGCGCCGGACGACCCGGCGACGCCCGAGGTGCGGGCGCTGCTGGAGGGACACGAGCACGTCACCTGCGTGGTGGCCGACGACACGTGGTGGCAGGGCCGGCGGCCGAGCAAGCTCAACGTGCGGCAGCGGGTGAACGCCAACCTGGTCAAGGCGCTGCTCACGTACGTCGAACCGGCCGAGTGGGTCTTCCACATCGACGCCGACGAGGTGGTCCGCCTCGACCCCGAGGCGATGCTGCGAGTACCGAGACGGGCCCGCAGCATCCAGCTCGCGCCGTACGAGGCCGTCAGCCGGAAGGCGCCGCAGGCCGACGACCACACCTGGTTCAAGACCCTGTTGGAGCCGCCCGAGCTGACCCTGCTGCGGGTGCTGGGCGTGCTCGACCGCGCGCACAACGGCGACTACTTCCACGGTCACGTCGAGGGGAAGACCGGGGTGCGGCCGACCACCGACGTCTGGCTCACGTTGCACCGGCCGCTGGACGAGGCCGGCACCGAGATCCAGTCGTACGGCGACCCGCTGCTGCGGGTGCTGCACTACGAGTCACCCTCCGGGGAGGAGTTCGTCCGGAAGTGGACCGCTCTGGTGATGGCGGGGCCGATGTCGGCCTTCCGCCCGGCCCGGGAGCCGACCGCGGTGGCCCTGCACGCACTGCTCGCTCGCGGGCTGACCGCCGAGCAGGCGCGCCCCCACCTGATGCGCATCTTCGAACGGACCACCGAGGACGACGTCGACACGCTGCGCTCGTTGCGGCTGCTCGAGCAGGTCGATCCCGACGAGCCGCTCTCGACCCCGACCCGGCTGCCGGACGCCGAACGCGACCGCCTGCACTCGTTGCTGGCAGCCGCGGCGCAGCGGCCGGACAAGGGCGTCTTCCACCCCGGGAAGTCCGAGGCCGACGTGCGGCGGGCTGCCGCGGCGATCGCCGGCGAGCCGCGGCGCCGTCTCCGGCGCTGAGCCACGATGGGCCAGCCTGGGCCAGGCTGGGGCCAGGCTGGGCCGCGGCAGCCGCGTCAGGCACCGACCTCCACGCGGAGGGCGGGCGCCAGGTCTCCCCGGCGCTCGACCACGATCGTGTCGAGCCCCAGCCAGCCGGCCAGCCGCTCGAGCTCCCGGGCCAGCTCGTGGGCGGTCTCGGGCGGCGCGCCCGGCTCGGCGTACGCAGCCTTGGCCAGCAGCAGGCCGGTCTTGCGGTCGGCCTTGAGGTCGACCCGACCCACGATCCGGTCGCCGAGCAGGAACGGCAGCACGTAGTACCCGTGGATCCGCTTCTCGACCGGCGTGTAGATCTCGATCCGGTAGAAGAAGTCGAAGAGCGCCTCGGTGCGCTCGCGCTCCCAGACCACCGGGTCGAACGGGCTGAGCAGGGCCCGGGCACCCACGCGGCGCGGGACGCGTGCGTCGCGGTGGAGGTACGCCGTGCGCGTCAGCCCCTCGACGGTCACCGGGAGCAGCTCGCCGTCGGCGACCAGCGCGTCGACGGCGTCCTGGGCGGCATGGAGGCCGGCCTTCGGCTGCAGCCGCATGCGGTAGTAGTCGGCCAGGTCACGGGCGGTGGCGACGCCGTGGGACCGGGCCGCCCGGCGTACCAGCTCCTTGTTGGCCTCGGCCTCGGTCGGCGCCTGGGCCTGGAGGTGCTGGGCCGGGATGACCCGCTCGGGCAGGTCGTAGCGGATCTCGAACTGGCTGTTGCGACCGGCGATCGCCACGTCGCCGACCATGAACATGTAGTCGAGGGCGCGACGGGTGGTCGACCAGTTCCAACCCCAGCTCTCCTTCTTCCGCGGCAGCCCGTCGTCGAGGTCGCGGGCGGTCGAGGCACCGCGGTCGGCGATCTCGGCCAACAGGTTGTCGGTGAGCTCGTCGGTGACGACCGTGCCCCACCACTTGTGCTTGCCGTCGCGGTAGCGCGCCATCCGGTGCCGCATCACCGGCCACAGGTCGACCGGCATCAGCGCCTGGACGTGCGCCCAGTACTCGACCATCCGGCGTGGCCTCCCCTCGACCGCACGACGCACCAGGTCGACGTCGTAGGCCCCCATCCGGGAGTACAGCGGCATGTAGTGGGCCCGCTGGAGGACGTTGACCGAGTCGACCTGCAGCACGCCGGTGCGGTCGAGAGTGCGCGACAGGGTGCGCATCGTCGGCGGGGTGTGCGGCGGGTCGAGGAAGCCCTGGGCGGCCAGCGCGACCCGGCGCGCCTGGGCGCGCGAGAGCGAGGCGCGCGGCTTGGAGGACGTCGTACGCACGGAAGGGAACCTAGTGGGACGCGGGGACACCCCGGCTCCGTGTCCCCCGTAGGGATGATTTTCTCCCCGACTCGCCGGATTCGCTGGCCCTCCGGTGTGGCAGGCCCGAGAATCCCAGCGTGCTCAGCCTCAGCGGACGCATTGCCGGCCGGGTCGCCGCCACGACAGCGGCGCTCGCCTTGGCGGCCACGGCGGTCGTGCTGGACAGCCAGGCCTCGTCGGGCGTGCCGGACGCACCTCGTCCCGCCGCGGCCACCAGTGTCGCCGACACGACGCAACCGAGCACCGCGACGATCACGATCCAGCCCGCCACGTTCGGGGGGAGGTTCACCCCGCGCAACCAGGAGCTGGCCCCGGGCGGCACCCTGACCGTCGTCAACACGACCGCTTTCACACACACGTTCACCTCCGTCGCGGTCGGCAACGACGGTCGCCCTCTGTTCAACGTCAGGATCCCGGCCGGTACGACGAGGACGATCCCCGTGGCCGGGCTGTCGGACGGTGTGTACAGCTACTACTGCGCGATCCACCCCGGCATGACCGGCACGCTCACGATCGGTTCCGGAGGTCCGGTGGTGAGCGCTCCGAAGTTCCGGCAGCCGCTGGTCCAGCCGCCGCGCCTGCACGGGCAGCACATCCGGATCGTGATGAGGAGAGCCAAGGTTCGGGTGTTCCCCCACGGCCCGCGGACGCCGATGCTCACCTTCGGCGGGACGTTCCCGGGCCCGACGATCGTGCGGCGTACCGGAGAGGACACGAAGGTCACCTTCGTCAACCGGCTGCCCCGCAGGTACGGCGCCGTCACCATCCACCAGCACGCCGGGCACCAGCAGTCGAGGTACGACGGCCAGCCGGCGAGCTTCCTGATCCGGCACGGCAAGAAGCGGACCTACGACTACCCCCTCACCGACGCGAGCAAGCCGCTCCCCGCGGCCCTGCGCTTCTACCACGACCACCGGATGGACAAGACCGCCCGGAACAACTGGCTCGGGCTGCAGGGGATGTTCCTGACCACCGACCCGCGCGAGAAGAGACTGGGCCTGCCCCACGGGCGGTACGACATCCCGCTGGCGATCACCGACCGCAGCTTCGGCAAGCACAACCGGCTCAGGAACCCGTTCAAGCACATGGCGCACATGCCAAACATGAACGCTGCGCCCGGCATGGAGACCGTCGGGGACCGGGTGCTGGTGAACGGCCGCTTCGCGCCGTACCAGCGGGTGCGTCCCGGTCTGTACCGCCTGCAGATCCTGAACTCGTCGCTGTTCTCCAGCTACGACTTCGCCCTCTCCGATGGCCGGCCGTTCCGGCAGATCGGCACCGGGTCGGGCCTGCTCCCCCATCCCGTCGTCCGCCAGGACATCCTGCTCGGGCCGGCGCAGCGGGCCGACGTGGTCGTCGACTTCCGCGGCCTCCGTCACAAGAACGTGATGCTGCTGTCGATCCCGCGTACCGACGGGTCAACCGACGGCACCGGGACGCGCACGGCTGCGCTCATGCAGTTCCGGGTGCGTGGCCAGGCCGCCCCGAAGGCCCGGGTGCCGCTCCGCCTGGCCAGGATCCAGCACTACAAGGTGCCGAGAAGGGTCTCCAAGACCTGGCGGTTCGGGCTGAGCAAGGGGCGGCACGGGTCCTACTGGAGCATCAACGGCAAGCGCTACAACCCGAAACGGGTCGACCACCGGGTCAGGCTGGGGAGCACCGAGCGCTGGAAGCTGGTCAACACCAGCCACTTCACCCACTACGTCCACCTGCACGAGGAGCTGTGGCGCACGCTCGAGCGTGACGGCAGGCGGCCACCGCCGTGGGAGCGCGGCTACGAGGACACCTGGAAGCTGGATCCGGGCGAGAGCGTCGAGGTCGCCGCGAGGTTCACCGACTTCACCGGGGACTTCATGATCCACTGCCACATGCTCGACCACGAGGACGACGGGATGATGGCCACCTTCAAAGTGGTCAGGAGACGTTAGGGAAGCTCGACGATCTTCTCGCGGACGGCGTACAGGACCGCCTCCATGCGCGAGTGGAGCTGGAGCTTCTCCAGCAGGTTGCGTACGTGGTTCTTCACCGTGTTCTCGCTGATGAACAGCTTCTTGGCGATGTCCTTGTTGTTGAGCCCCTGCGCGACCAGACGGAGCACCTCCAGCTCGCGTTCGGTCAGCCGGAACGTCGAGACCGGGCCGCGGTCGGGCTGGGACATCTGCTTGAACTCGTCGATCAGCTTGACCGCCATCGAGGGGCTGATCAGCGACTGGCCGTCCGCGACCACGCGGACCGCCTGGGCGACCTCTTCGATCGAGGAGTCCTTGAGGAGGTACCCGCTCGCTCCGCTCTTGACCGCCTCGTAGAGGTCGGACTCCTCGTCCGACACCGTGAGCATCAGGATCTTCGCGGCCGGCACGGCCTCCTTGATCGCGACGCAGGCCTCGATACCGGAGATCTTGGGCATCCGCACGTCGAGCAGGACGACGTCCGGGGCGACCCGGCTCGCGAGCTCGATCCCGGTCTGTCCGTCACCAGCCTCGCCCACGACGTCCAGGCCGGGCTCGGCGTCCATCAGCATGGTCAGGCCGCGACGGAACAGCTCCTGGTCATCGACGATGATGACGCGGATGGGTTCGGTACCAGCGCCTGGGGGGGTTGACACGCGCCTAGCATGTCATGTCCGCGCACCGGTATGGGCCGAAAGGGGGATCATCGCCCAGGTCCGGATGGCCCGTAGGGGTCATCGTCCGGTGGTCACCTGGTGCCGTTCACGTCCAGCGCGATGACCCCGTAGTCATAGCCCCGACGGCGATACACCACGGCGGGACGGTGCGACTCCTGGTCGAGGAACAGGTAGAAGTCGTGCCCGACCAGCTCCATCTCGTACAGCGCCTGGTCCAGGGTCATCGGCTTGGCCGCGTGCACCTTCTCCCGCACCACCGGGGGCCCGTCGCCGGTGACGGTCATCGAGGCGACCTTGCGCTGCGGCACGGCGTCGTCGTCGGACGACTCGGGCTCCACCAGGGGGAGCTCCGAGGTCGCCGGCCGGGTGCGGTGGGCGCGCACCTTCCGGTCGTTGGCCCGACGCATCTGGGCCGCCATCTTGTCGACCGCGAGATCGAGCGCCCCCATCTTGTCGACGGCGGCCGCCTCGGCCCGGATGACCGGACCCTTGGAGTACGCCGTGAGCTCGATGCGCACCGCCCGGTCGGACTGGCGCGGGTTGCGCTCGTTCTCGACCTCGACCTGCACCCGCATGATCCGGTGGTCGTGCTTCTCGAGCCGGCCGAGCTTGTCGGCGACGTGCTCTCGGAAGCGTTCCGACAGCTCACAGTGCCGTCCGGTGACCACCACGTCCATGGGAATCCTCCTGATGTCCGGTTGCGGTTACGAGGCCGACGCCTCCCCTTCCCGTGACGGGGGGCACGGCATGGCGGAGTCCGTCCGGCCGACCTGGTCTTCGTCCCCACACCCGCCTGCAGAGGCGTTCGCGGCTCGCATGCCACTACTGACCTTCTCCCGCAGGACCTCGTGTCGGACGAGGGCCGCGAGGCAGGACTTACGACTAAGCCGCACCGTGATCAGCACGCACGGGCGGCGGAGCCCCCCGTGCAGTGCCTTACGTGGGCCGTTTCGCCTGCGGCTGGCATCGGCTAGCCGCCCCGACGCCCCGGGTGACCGGGGCGCCTGGACGACGCAACCACGGACCCGGACGGACTCCATGGTCCGACGCTAGCCGGTGGTCGGTGATCGCGGAACAGCAATCCGACAGACAGGACCCCGCCGCCGCGTGGCCGCCACCGCGACGACGGCGAGCGGGGGCAGACCGACCGCCCGGAGCGCCCGCTGCGCCTCGGCCGCGGTGGCTCCGGTGGTGAGCACGTCGTCACAGACCACGACGTGGACGGGACGCTCGAGACGGGCCAGTCGTCGCAGCGCCGGCGCGTGGACCCGGAACGCGCCGGCCAGGTTCAGCTGCCGGTCTCCGGCGTCGAGACCCGACTGGTCGGCCAGGCCGGGACGCGTGCGGAGCAGCGGCGCGCAGCGGGCCGGTCGGCCGAGCCTGGTGAGACGGGCGGCGGCGACCCGCACCAGGTTCGTCGTCGGCTCGTGGCCGCGTTGACGCACCGTGCTGGGCCGGGACGGCACCGGGACCAGCAGCAGCGGGGCTCCCGCGACCTCGGCGGGGTCCCGGTCGGCCACGGCGGCGGTGACCGCGGCGGCGAGCAGCTCGCCGAGCGGCGCCGCCAGGGCCAGCAGCCGGTGCTCCTTGTGGCCGAGGATCATGGCCCGGACGGTTCCGTCGTACGACGTGGCCGCCCACGGGTCCGTGAG
>JAICSC010000096.1 GCA_025937085.1 Nocardioides sp. | reverse complement strand
GACCGACACCCAGCTCGCCGAGGTCGAGCAACGGGCTGACTACGCTCAGCGCATCGCCTTCCTCCGCAACCGGGCACTGGCCTACCGGGACAAGGCAGCCGCGGAGGGCAAGCGGGCCGACGCGGAGAAGGCACGAGCCGAGCGGCTCAAGCGCCGGCTTCGCAAGGCGACGGCCGCTTCCCCACGACGCACACGGCTCCGGCACAAGCTGGGCCGACTGGTGAGAGGGGTGCAACGATGGCGCCGCCATGCGTGACCCGAGTGCGGTCCGCAGCACCTGCGACGCCGAGTCGTGAGACCGACGAGACGGGGGCATGACGTGTCGACATCCGAAGTCAGCCGTCCGCGCTTCTCGACGGTCGTGGCGGTCTACAACGTCAGTCAGTACCTCGACGAGTTCATGCGCTCGATCGAGGGGCAGAAGTTCCCCCTGGAGCAGCTCCAGGTGATCGTGGTCAACGACGGCTCCACCGACGACTCGTTGGCGGTCCTCGAGGCCTGGCAGCGGCGCCGCCCCGAACTGGTGACCGTGGTCTCCAAGCAGAACGGCGGCCTGCCGACGGCTCGCAACGCCGGGCTCCCCCACGTTCGGGGTGAGTGGGTCACCTTCACCGACCCCGACGACATCTTGGACCAGCACTTCTTCGCCGAGGTGGACGCGTTCCTCCGCAAGCGTCCGGCCGCCACGATGGTCGCCACTAACCGCGCGGTGTTCAACGAAGACAGCGGGATGGAGCTCGAGCACCCGCTGCGTCGTCACTTCGTCGCCGGCGCCAACCGTCTCCGGGACCTCAACATCGACACCGGCCACTTCCACGGGCATGCGGCGTCGACGTTCTTCCGGACCGAGGAGATCGAACGATGGAACCTCCGCTTCGAGGAGCGACTACGCACCACGTTCGAGGACGGCCACTTCTGCTGCACCTACCTGCTGCACGCGCCGCAGCCGCGTGTGGCCTACCTGCCCAACGCCATCTACCACTACCGCAGGCGTGGCGATGGCACATCGCAGCTCGACCGCAGCTGGGCGGACCCCGGCCGCTTCACCGACGTCCTCGAGCACGGATACCTGGCGCTGCTGCGTGAAGGGGCCGACCGGTTCGGGCGGGCTCCCACCTGGCTGCAGGGCATGGTCATCTACGAGCTCTCCTGGTACCTGAAGATGAACGAGAGCATGTACGCCCCCACGGCGGCGTACGGCGAGACGCTGGTCCGGTTCCACGAGCTGATGGAGCAGATCTGCGAGCTTCTCGACGACGTCGGCATCGAGACGTACCGCGCCACGCACATCTCGGCGACCCGGCGAGAGATGCTCCAGCGCGGGTACCGCAGCGAGCCATGGCACACGCCGTATGCCGTGGTCGACAAGGTCGACCAGGTCCGGAAGCTGATGCGGGTGTGCTACCGGTTCACCGGCGACCTGCCCGAGGAGCGGTTCGCGGTCTACAGCAAGTTCGTCAAGCCGGTCCACCAGAAGGTCCGGGACGTGCAGTTCTTCGACCGGACGCTGCTCCACGAGCGGATCGTCTGGCTGCCGCTCGGCACCGTCCGGGTCCTGCTCGACGGTCAGGAGCTCGAGATCGGGACCTCCGACCCGAAGCCGACCGTCCGTCGGCTGACGACGGGCGTGATCACGAAGGACCTTGCGCTCGACGCGGAGGTCCTCCCGATCAAGACGAAGCGACGGCTCTCGGTCGGAGACCGTGTCCTCCTCCGGTTGGCCCGGACGCGCGCCGTCCGAAGCCTCTTCAAGGACGCCTGGGTCCTGATCGATCGCGTCTTCAACGCCGACGACAGCGCCGAGCACCTCTTCCGGTACCTGTGTGCCAACCGGCCTGAGGTCAACCCCTGGTTCGTCATCGAGCGGGGGACGCCGGACTACAAGCGGCTGCGCCGTGACGGCTATCGCCGGGTGGTCCCGCACGGGTCGCTCGCCTGGAAGCTGTTGATGCTGAACTGCAGCGAGCTGATCTCGTCGCATATCGACGACGTCGTCGTGCGACCGAAGGTGATCAGGGAGCTGGCCGACCCGCGATGGCGGATCACGTTCCTCCAGCACGGTGTCATCAAGGACGACCTGTCCACGTGGCTGAACCGGAAGAACATCGACGTCTTCGTGACCAGCACGAGGGCTGAGCTTCACTCGATCGTCGACGACCACACCACGTACCGGTACACAACCAAGGAAGTGAAGCTCACCGGGCTCCCGAGGTTCGACCGCGTGCTCGAGGAGGGTAGGCGCTTCCCGCCCGACAAGCGCGACCTGATCCTGGTCGCCCCGACGTGGCGCCAGTGGCTCTCGTCCTCGGAGCCGGTGATGACCGGTCGGCACACAGTGACCGAGGACTTCCGCACGTCCCAGTTCGCGCAGGAGTGGTCGGCGGTGGTGAACAGCCCCGAGCTGGCCGACCTCGCGGAACGGACCGGTCTTCGGATGGCCCTGCTGTTGCATCCGAACTTCCAAGGGACGGCCACTCTGGACACACCCCCGCACGTGCGGAAGTTGTCTTTCGAGGGTCAGAACGTGCAGGAGATCTTCGCCCGCGCGCGGGTTCTGGTGACCGACTACTCGTCGATGTTCTTCAACGCCGCCTACATCGAGCGACCTATCGTCTACTTCCAGTTCGACCGCGACCGGGTCAACGCCGGTTGG
The DNA here is from genome assembly GCA_025937085.1 of Nocardioides sp. Classification (GTDB taxonomy): domain Bacteria; phylum Actinomycetota; class Actinomycetes; order Propionibacteriales; family Nocardioidaceae; genus Nocardioides. Next base: position 8,368 of record JAICSC010000096.1, on the reverse strand, counting down.
CATCTCGGTCGGCACGGCTACTTCGACTACGAGCGCCACGGCTACGGGCCGGTCACCTTCACCGCCGACGAGGCCGTCGCGGCCATCAGCAAGACGGTCGAGAGCGGGCCCGAACCCGACCCCATCTACTTGGAACGCATCCGCGAGAGCTTCCCCAAGCGCGACGGCCGCTGCTGCGAACGAGTGGCTGACGCGATCGCGGGGCCGACGACCCGCGATCCCGCTGCAGTTCGACCCCCCTTGAGCGGTCCCTGGGTGCACCTTGCGCGCGCATCGGTGCGTCGTGTGGTCAACCTCGCCCGTCGACCGGCGTCGTGACGCGCTGAGCCACGCGCCCTCGAGTCGCGGGGACGTGGTGAGATGGTTGTGTGCCAGCTCGCCTTCGCCTAGCGCCGGCGGCCGACGTGCATGAAGCGCTGGCGGCCGAACCCCGGAGCCCGGACCAGACCCGGCTTCTGGTGAAGCACTTCCTCGCGGTGCTCGCTGAGCGCGCCCCCGGGGCGTCGGTCGAGGTGCGGGTCCCGCCGTACGCCGCGGTGCAGGCGGTCGCGGGTGTGCGGCACACCAGGGGCACGCCGCCGGCGGTGGTCGAGCTGGACGCCGACACCTGGATCGCGCTGGCCACCGGGGACCTCTCCTGGTCGGAGGCCGAGAGCGATGGCCGCGTCCGGGCCAGTGGTGAGCGCGCCGACCTGTCCTCACTGCTCCCGCTCGCGCCGCCACTCTCGACATCGGACGACTCGTGATCGTCGCGGCGGTCCAGTCCCGGGCGCTGGCCGACGCCATCGGTCCGGTCGAGGGGGTGGAGATGGTGCTGTGGCCGCCCGGCGAGGAGCTGCCGCCACGCGTGGACGAGATCGAGTTCGTCGTGCCCGACTACATCCGCGCCCGGAGGACGGCGAGGCTGCTCGGGCAGCTGCCTGGCCTCCGCGCCGTCCAGCTGCAGACCGCGGGGTACGACGCCGTCCTCGACCTCGTCCCACCCGGCATCGAGCTGCTCAGCGCGCGCGGGGTCCACGACGACGCCACCGCTGAGCTGGCGCTCGGGCTGACGATCGCCTCGCTGCGGGGGATCGACGTCGCGGTACGCGAGGCCGGGCACTGGCGGCAGGACACGACGAGGCGGAGTCTGGCGGACAGCCGGGTCGCGATCCTCGGCTACGGCTCGATCGGCCGTTCGGTCGCCCGCCGAATGCTGGCGTGCAGCGCGCAGGTCACCGGCGTCGCGACCTCGGCGCGCGACGACGACCTGGTCGGACGGGTCGTCACCGCTGACGAGGTCGACTGGGCGGCCCAGGACGTCGTGGTCGTCGTGCTGCCCCTGAGCGAGGTGACCCGGCACGTCGTCGACGCGGAGTTCCTGGCCCGGCTCCATGACGGAGCCCTGGTGGTCAACGTCGGTCGTGGCGCCCTCCTGGAGACCGACGCCGTGCTGGCCGAGGCCGGCCGGCTGGCATTCGCCCTCGACGTCACCGACCCCGAGCCGCTCCCCGACGACCACCCGCTCTGGGCGGCTCCCGGGGTTCTGATCACGCCCCACATCGCCGGCGGCACCACCGCGATGCTCCCGCGCATGGCGGCCCTGGTCCGCGAGCAGCTGGCACGCCTCCGCGACGGCCGGTCCCTCCGCAACGTCGTCATCCGCTGAACCGTCAGCTCGCGAGCGAGCTCGCTTCGCTGCTCGCTGCGGTGCTCAGCTCCGACTTCGTCGGATCTGAGCGCCCTAGCTCGCCGCGGTGATGACCTCGCGGAACGAGGAGACCAGGAGCTCCACGTCGGACTCGGAGGCGACGATCGGGGGGGCCAGGCGCACGGTCTGGCCGTGGGCCTCCTTGGCCAGGATCCCCTTTCCGAGCAGCGCCTCGGTGAACTCGCGACCGGTCATCTTGTCGGTCGCGATGTCGATGCCGGCCCACAGACCCCGTGCCCGGACGGCGTCGATGCCGTGCCCGACCAACCCGGCGAGCCCGTCGTACAGCTGCTCGCCGAGCTTCGCGGCGCGCTCCTGGAACTCGCCGGTCTGCAGCATCGCGACGACCTCGCGGCCGATCGCGGCGGCCAGCGGGTTCCCGCCGAACGTCGAGCCATGGGTTCCGGGCGTGATGATGCCGAGCACGTCGCGGTTGGCGGCCACCGCGGAGACGGGGTAGAGCCCGCCGCCGAGCGCCTTGCCCAGGATGTACATGTCCGGGACGACGTCCTCGTGGTCACAGGCGAAGGTGCGCCCGGTGCGCGCCAGGCCCGACTGGATCTCGTCGGCGACCATGAGCACTCCTCGGTCGCGGCACAGGGTGCGCACGTCGGTGAGGAAGCCGTCGCGCGGGATGATCACACCGGCCTCGCCCTGCACCGGCTCGAGCAGCACGGCCACGGTGGTGTCGTCGACCGCGGCTCGCAGCGCCTCGATGTCGCCGAACGGCACGAGCCGGAAGCCGGGGGTGTACGGCGCGTAGCCCACGGTCGCGTCGGGATCGGTCGAGAACGACACGATCGTGGTGGTGCGCCCGTGGAAGTTGCCCTCCATCGCCACGATCGTCGCGGCGTTCTCGGGCACGCCCTTGACCTGGTAGCCCCACCGGCGGCTGACCTTGATCGCGGTCTCGACGGCCTCGGCGCCGGAGTTCATCGGCAGGATCATCTCCTTGCCGGTCAGGTCGGACAGCGCCTGGGAGAACGGCCCGAGCTGGTCGTTGTAGAACGCCCGGCTGGTCAGCGTCAGCATGCCGAGCTGCTCGCGGGCGACCTCGACGAGCCGCGGGTGGCCGTGCCCGAAGTTCAGCGCCGAGTAGCCGGCCAGGCAGTCGAGGTAGCGCCGGCCGTCGACGTCGGTGACCCAGGCGCCCTCGCCCGAGGAGATCACCACCGGCAGCGGGTGGTAGTTGTGCGCGGCGTACGTCTCGGTGAGCTCGATGTGGTGGGCGGTGCCGGAGTTCTGGTCGGTCATGGTGCGCTGCTTTCGGGTGTGGCTCGGGGCCAGCGGGACGGTCCGGAGGAGTACCTCCATGGTCCCGCACGACCACCCCGTTCTCCAAATGATTGTCAGACAATCTTTGGGATAGTCCCTGACAAGGTGGCGGCGTTCTGCGGCGCGGGACGACCACCTTGTCAGGGACTACCCCACCGGTCGGTAGGTTCCGAGCCATGAGTGACGACCTGCGTGACGCCCTGCGCGACGACCTGCTCGGCCGGGTGGCCGGGGTGCTCCCCGGCGTACGACGTGACCTCGAGGCCCTGGTCCGGATCCAGTCGGTGAGTGCCGACCCGGAGCGGGTCGGGGAGGTGCAGCGAAGTGCCGAGGCCGTGCGCGACCTGTTCGCCGCCGAGGGGTTCGACGTGCAGATCACCAGCGCGGAAGGCGGGCGTCCGGCCGTGATCGCACACAAGAGGAGCCGCCGCGAGGGCGCGCCGACGGTCCTGCTCTACGCCCACCACGACGTCCAGCCGGAGAACGACCACGCCGACTGGGACTCTCCGCCGTTCGAGCCGACGGAGCGCGACTCCACCGACGGCAGGCGCCTCTACGCCCGCGGCGCGGCCGACGACAAGGCCGGCATCGCCGCCCACCTCGGTGCGATCCGCATCCACGGCGACGACCTGCCGGTCAACGTCGTGATGTTCGTCGAGGGTGAGGAGGAGGTCGGCTCCGACAGCCTCCCGGCGCTGCTCGAGCAGCACCTCGACGACCTGCGCGCGGATGTCATCGTGATCGCCGACAGCGGCAACTGGGACATCGGCGTCCCGGCCCTGACCACCAGCCTGCGCGGCCTGGTCCGACTCGACGTCGAGGTGCGGACCCTGGTCCACGGCGTTCACTCCGGCATGTGGGGCGGCCTGGTCCCCGACTCCCTGATGACGCTGGCCCGTCTGATTGCGAGCTGCCACGACGACGACGGCAACGTCGCGGTCGAGGGCCTGTACGCCGGCCCCGCGGCCGCCGTCGACTACCCCGAGGAGAGGCTCCGCGCCGAGTCCGGCGCGATCCCGGGAGTCCGCTGGATCGGGAGCGGCTCGACCGTGGAGCGCCTCTGGACCAGGCCGGCGCTCTCGGTGATCGGCCTCACCGCGCCCAAGGCCGAAGGCTCGAGCAACACCCTCGTCCCCGCGGCCACCGCCCGCCTCAGCCTGCGGATCGCCCCCGGTGACTCGGTCGCCAACGCCCGTGACGCCCTCACCCGCCACCTCGAGAAGCACGTCCCGTGGGGCGCGGAGCTGACCATCACGCCGGTCGACTTCGGCGAGCCCACGCAGATCGACGCGACCGGCCCGGCGTACGACGCGGCCCGCGCCGCCTTCACCGAGGCCTGGGGCGGCGCCGAGCCCATCGACATGGGCGTCGGGGGCTCGATCCCCTTCATCGCGGAGTTCCTCGACGCCTTCCCCGATGCCAGCGTCCTCGTCACCGGCGTCGAGGACCCGGACACGCGCGCGCACGGCGCGAACGAGGGCCTGCACCTCGCCGAGTTCGAACGGGTGGTCCACGCCGAGGCCCTGCTGCTCGCGAAGCTCGGCGAGCTCTAGGGTGTCCGGCCGTCACCGGCGGCCCCGAGCACTGGCTGAATGAGCACTGGCTGAATGAGCACTGGCTGAATGAGCACGGGCGTGCTCATTCACGCACTGCCGGTCGACGTGCCGCCGATCAGCCAGTCACGGCGTACAGGAAGCCCGATCGCGCCGTACCGATCCGGCGGAAATCGGACACGCCAGCGCGGGCGCACCGACACGAACGCGGATGCGGGCCGGAGGACCTGCCTCGCCTAGACTCACGAGCGTGACCCCCTCCCAGAGCCGCCGGGGTGGCGACGGTCGGCTCACCGCGGCACTCGACCCGCTGGACCAGGGCCCCCATGACGCGTGTGGCGTGTTCGGGGTCTGGGCCCCGGGCGAGGAGGTCTCCAAGCTCGTCTACTTCGGCCTCTATGCGCTGCAGCACCGCGGCCAGGAGTCGGCCGGGATCGCGGTCAGCAACGGACGCCAGATCCTGGTCTACAAGGACATGGGCCTGGTCTCCCAGGTCTTCGACGACTCCTCGCTCGAGTCGCTCAAGGGCCACCTCGCGATCGGCCACGCGCGCTACTCGACGACCGGCGCCAGCACCTGGCAGAACGCGCAGCCGACGTTCCGCCCGACCGACGACGGCTCCATCGCGCTCGGCCACAACGGCAACCTGATCAACGCCCACGAGCTGCGCGAGATGGTGGAGCAGCTCCCGGGTCCGCCCGGCGAGCTGGACCTCCACGGCCGGGGCGCCGAGGAGTCGACCAACGACACCTCGCTGGTCACCGCCCTCCTGGCGCACCACCCCGACACCACCCTCGAGCAGCGCGCGCTCGAGGTGCTGCCGATGCTCCGCGGGGCGTTCTCGTTCGTCTGGATGAACGAGCACACCCTGTACGCCGCCCGGGACCCGCAGGGCATCCGACCCCTCGTCCTCGGCCGCCTCGACCGGGGCTGGGTGGTCGCGAGCGAGGACTCCGCGCTGGCCACGGTCGGCGCCAGCGTGGTCCGCGAGGTCGAGCCCGGGGAGCTGATCGTGATCGACGAGAACGGGCTGCGTTCGCACCGGTATGCCGACCCCGCACCCAAGGGCTGCGTCTTCGAGTACGTCTACCTCGCGCGCCCCGACGCCACCATCGCCGGACGCAGCGTCCACCAGGCGCGCGTGGAGATGGGCCGCCGGCTCGCTCGCGAGTTCCCCGTCGAGGCCGACCTGGTGATGCCGGTGCCGGAGTCCGGGACACCGGCCGCCTCCGGGTACGCCGAGGAGTCGGGCATCCCGTTCGGCCAGGGTTTCGTGAAGAACGCCTACGTCGGCCGCACCTTCATCCAGCCCAGCCAGACCCTGCGCCAGCTCGGCATCCGGCTGAAGCTGAACGCCCTCGAGCACATGGTCCGGGGCAGGCGCCTGGTGGTGGTCGACGACTCGATCGTCCGCGGCAACACCCAGCGTGCCCAGATCCGGATGCTGCGCGAGGCGGGTGCTGCCGAGGTGCACATCCGGATCAGCAGCCCGCCGGTGAAGTGGCCGTGCTTCTACGGCATCGACTTCGCGACCCGCGCCGAGCTGATCGCGAACGGGCTCGACGTCGACGAGATCGCCGCCAGCGTCGGCGCCGACAGCCTGGGCTACATCTCCCTGGAGGGAATGGTCGAGGCCACCGGCCAGCCGCCGTCGAGCCTGTGCCTGGCCTGCTTCACCGGCGAGTACCCGATCCCGCTCCCCGACGAGAGCCTCCTCGGCAAGCACCTGCTCGAGGTCAGCCTGAGCTCGTCCCTCACCGGCCGGGCCCTGCCGGTGCTCAACAACCCCTGACCCGCCCACCCGACCCCACAGGAAACCCGTGACCGAGCCCTCGACGACGCCGGGGCGCTCGGCGTACGCCGCAGCCGGCGTCGACATCGAGGCCGCCGACAAGGCCGTCGACCTGATGAAGACCTGGGTCGCGAAGACCGACCGGCCCGAGGTGATCGGCTCGCTCGGGGGGTTCGCGGGCCTGTTCGACGCCTCTGCCCTGACCCGCTACCGACAGCCGATCCTGGCCACCTCCACCGACGGGGCGGGCACGAAGGTCGCGATCGCCCGGGCCATGGGCGTCCACGACACGATCGGCTTCGACCTGGTCGGGATGGTGGTCGACGACCTCGTCGTCTGCGGCGCGGAACCGCTCTTCATGACCGACTACATCGCCTGCGGTCGCGTCGTCCCGGAGCAGATCGCCGCCATCGTCAAGGGCATCGCCGAGGCCTGCATCGAGGCGGGGTGCGCCCTCGTCGGCGGCGAGACCGCGGAGCACCCCGGCCTGATGGAGCCCGATGCGTACGACGTGGCGGGCGCGGCGACGGGGGTCGTCGAGGCCGCCGATCTGCTCGGCCCCGGTCGGGTCCGACCCGGCGACGTGGTCGTGGCGATGGCCTCCAGCGGTCTGCACTCGAACGGGTACTCCCTGGTCCGTCACGTCCTGCTCGACCCGGCCGATGCCGGTGGAGCGGGCTGGAGCCTCGACCGCGACGTACCAGAGCTCGGCCGGACCCTCGGCGAGGAGCTGCTCGAGCCGACCCGGATCTACGCAAGGGCGTGTCTCGCCCTGGCCGGTGCCACCGGGGTCCACGCGATGGCGCATGTCACCGGCGGCGGGCTCGCCGCCAACCTGGCACGGGTCGTGCCGGAGGAGGTCTGGGTGACCGTCGATCGCAGTACCTGGACACCGGCCGCGGTCTTCGACGTCGTACGACGTGTCGGCGGCGTGTCGCGGGAGGATCTCGAGGCCACCCTGAACTGCGGCGTCGGCATGGTCGCGCTCGTGTCCGCGGAGGAGGTCGACCGTGCGATCGGGACGCTCGCCGGGTTCGGCATCGACGCCTGGGCCGCCGGGGAGGTGGTCCTCGACGACGAGCACGGCGGCGAGGTGCGGCTGGCGGGAAACCACCCCGGCTGAGCCGTGTCTGCCGTGGTGCCGGGGAAAGCCTGAGCGTGTTTTGGCCATCGGGTGTGCGGGAACACCCACCCATTGGGTAGCGTTGCCCCCACGACAGATGACCGAACAGACCGGTGCGCCTCGGTGGGTTCTCCCGCGGCCCCGGCTCAGCGTGCGAGGGGGTCGACCCTATGGGGCGCGGCCGAGCTAAGGCCAAGCAGACGAAGGTCGCCCGCGACCTGAAGTACCGCACTCACGAGACGGACTTCGGGGCGCTGGCACGCGAGCTGCACGGCGACAGCGACAGCGACGACGGTGACACCGGCGAGGACGACACCGGCGGGACCGACGAGTCGACTGACGAGTACGACGAGTGGTCCGACTACGTCGAGCAGTCCCGCGACTGAGTTGAGTCGTTCCCGGTTCACCCCTGACCTCCCGGTCGGGGGTTTCGCGCGCCCTCGCCCGGGTCAGCGACCGGGCAGGTAGAACCCGCGCAGGCGGCCGACGTCACGCATCCGGCGCTCGGCGAGCCGGTCCGCGGCCTCGGCAGGCGTGACCGAGTCGGCCTTGGCCAGCGCGAAGACCGCCTTGGTCGTCTCGAAGATGCCGCTCGCACGCTGCTCGGCACGCTCGAAGCTGAACCCCTCCAGCTCGTCGGCCACCTGGATGACGCCGCCGGAGTTCACGCAGTAGTCGGGTGCGTAGAGGATGCCCCGGTCCGCAAGGGCCTTCTCGATGCCCGGGTGCTCGAGTTGGTTGTTCGCCGCACCGCACACGACCGACGCCATCAGCACGTCGACGACCTCGTCGGTCAGCGCCCCGCCCAGCGCACACGGCGCGTAGACGTCGATCTCCGACCGCACGAGCGCGCCGGTGTCGGGGACCGCGGTCGCGCCGTACTTGGTGACCATCGCCTCCACGGCGGCCGGGTCCACGTCGGTGACCACGACCCG
>JAICSC010000100.1 GCA_025937085.1 Nocardioides sp. | reverse complement strand
CTGCCGCCCGACGAAGACCGGGCTGACCACACCGGCCAAACTGGACAACAACAGCCTCCCGTGAGTCCCCAGCAGACGGAGCCTAGCCCCCAGATCACCCCACCAAGGTGACCAGCTCGCTCGCCCGAGCGAGGCGGGCGTCGCTCGAGAGCACGCGCAGGCCGAGTTGGGCGGCGAGCTCGACGTACAGGGCATCGGTCACGCGCAGTCGATCAAGGCGTCCCCAGGCGCCGGTCACGAGGGGTGGCAGGTCGTGGCGCTGGACGGGCGCGGCGGCGAACCGGCCCAGTGCCTCGCCCGCCTCGGGCCGGCTCAGCCGATCCGCGCGATGGAGGCGTGCGATCGCGGACATCACCTCCGCGTCGACGTGTCCAGGTGCATGCAGAGGCCGGCCGCGGAGGGCGGCAGCCACCTCGACCCAACCCTGCCGCCGAACGGCCAGGTCGACGAAGACCGAGGCATCGACCACGCAGGCACTGTCCTCAGCCACCGAAGTCCTCGTCCCGGGCGGCATCCAGCGCGGCTTGCACCTCGGCGCGTGTCAGGCGCGACTCCGAGGTGCCGAGTCCCTCGAGCCAGGCATCGGTTGTTCGGCGAGACAACGCGTCGACGATCGCCTGTCGAGTCATCGCCGACACGTTGAGCCCCGCTTCACGCGCGGCCTTGGCGAGATCGTCGGGCAGATAGACGTTCACCCGTGACATACACACATACTACACAATCGTGTGCCGGAGGGACGCGAGCCGTCGCCTTCAGAAACAGGATCGCTGTCGTTCCATGCCACCCTCCCGAACAGGACCATTTGCCCCGACAGTCGGGTTTCGGTCACCGACCTGCCCCGGCGGGCTCGTCGAGGCCGTGGAGCAGATCCGGGAGCAGGGTCTCCTCGTGCAGGGCCCGACCGGTCGCCCGCATCGCCGCGCCGAGCTCGGCGTCCCAGCTCGGCCCGACCGGGCTGCCCGCGAGGAGCGGCCCGTCCCGGCGTACGCCGCGGAGGTAGTCGTCGGCGGTCATCCGCCACGGCCGGGCGCCGAACCGGGCGACGACGCGGTTGGCGATGGCGATGCCCGGCCAGTCGAAGTCGCCGTGGTATCGCAGGCCCGCCCCGGCGGCCGACACGAGGGCCAGGACCTCGGTGACCACGGTGTTGGGCTCGCCGGAGGTGCAGACCACGATGCCCGGCCCGCCCCGCTCGGCGACCGCCTCCAGGACACGAGGGTTCTCGCAGACCAACGCGGTGGCGCCGGCGAGGTGGCCGAACGACGGGCGGCGGCGCAGGTCCCAGGCAGTGATGTGCACCGGGCCGGGCGTCTGGAACAGACCCAGGGTGAGGCAGGTGCGGGAGACCAGGTCCGGGAGTACCCCGTAGGCCTCCCACAACGCCCGACGCTCGGCCGCGGTGGCGGGAACTCCGCCGCCCCCGGCCGCCGCCAGCCCCCGCAGCACGACCTGGGTCGTCGGCCGGTCCTCGTCGAGGGCATGGGCGTCACCCAGCAGCCGGGCCGCGAGCTCGACACGGGAGCCGCCGGTCGGTCGCTCCGGATCGGTGAGCGCCCGCAGCACCGCGACCGCATCGCGCACCACGCGCTCGGCATCGGGACGGCCGGTGAGCAGCCCGGTACGGCGCAGCCCGGACACCCACTCCTCCGCCCAGGGCTCGGCCCACTGCTCGGCGATCAGCTCCCGCGCCAAGGCCAGCGGTGCTTCCCGCCCGGCGGCCCGGTCGGCGCGCTCCCCCGCCCGGTCGAGCATCGGGCCGCCCGTGAGCGTCTCGACGACCTCGATGAGCCCACCCGTGCCCGAGCGCTGCCGCAGCCGCTGGTCGAGGTCGGCAAGGTCGATCCGCGCCCGGTCGCGGGTCATGGCCCGGCCGAGCAGTGCGCCGAGCGCGTGCCGCTGCGACCGGTCGATCAGCTCGACGGTCACCCGGCCCGACGGCTGCAGACCGTTGCGCTCCAGCCGGCTGCGTACCCGTGACCACACCGGCGCCAGCGCCGGGTCGGCGACCCAGGGCGGCAGGGTCATCCGATGGATCGCAGCTGGCGGCCGTCCCAGCGGTACTCGTACTGGGCGATGCCGCGCTGGCTTGGGTCGCGCAGCGCCTCGTAGATCGCCAGCGACGGGACGGTCTCGTGGTCGCCCCAGAGCCGTTCGCTGGTGACCACGAAGTCGAGGTCGAGCTGGACCAGGAGTCCGAACAGCAGCGGATGGGTCCGGACGTCGATCTTGGGGAACGCGTCGTCGAGCAGCACCAGTCGAGGAGCGTACGGCGCCGCCCCCGCCAGCGACGTGAAGTGTGCGGCCGCGGCCGCAAACAGCGGGAGGTAGCACAGCACCTTCTGCTCGCCCTGCGACAGCGGGGAGCGCCGATGGAGGTCGAGCCAGGAGCCGGCGCTCTCGGGCCGGGTGTAGCGGATCCTGAAGGCGAACCAGCCGCGATAGTCGAGCGCCGCCGCGAGGTGCTCGCCGTACGCCAGCTCGGGACGCTCGGCCCGCGATGCCTCGATCAGTCGGTGCAGGGCGTCGCGAAGGGTCGTCCGCTCCTCGGGGAGAAGCGCGCCGACCGGCTGGCCGAGCAGCCGCACGGCCTCGCGCGCCTCGGCCGGCACGTCGTCGCGAAGCCGCCAGTCGAGACGCACCCGGATGCCCTGCGAGGTGGTGACCCCGCCGAGGAGGTCGTTCATCGCGGTCACCAGCTCCTCGGCCTCCAGCCGACACCGCCGGATGGCGTCGCCCAGCTCGCCGAGCACGTGTTGCTCGAACCGCTGCCGCTCTCGCTCGGTGAGCAGCTCGCGGTCGCGCGCCACCGCCGCGCCGACGCGGGCGGCGAGCCGCTCGACCGGGCACTCGCCGGCGTCGTCGCGGCCGCTCACCGCGAGCAGGTCGCCGTAGGTGACGACCGAGGGCTCGTGGTCGGCGGCAGGCCCACTGGCGGTCTCGCTGTAGGAGCGCCACACCCCACTCGGGTCGGCATCGTCTCCGGGCCGGGCCAGCGAGGCCAGGCCTTCCGCGGCGGAGAGCACCTTGGACGGTACGTCGTCGCCGGGGCCCACCTCGCCGGCGTCGGCGAGCGCCGGCCCGTGCTCTCCGTCGGCGGACCCCGAAGAGGCCCCCGAGGACGCGGAGTCGAGCAGCCCGGGGATGGTGGTCAGCATCGCCAGCTCGGTCAGGCTCTCGGCACGGTGGGCGCCGTGCTCGGCCAGCGCCTCGGTGGCCGAGACGACCGCCTGGCCGGCCGTGCCGACGGACTCGGACAGCTCGACCAGGCGCGTCGAGGCGCCGCGTTCGGTGGACTCGTGGCCGGACCGCGACTCTCGCAGCACCTTCAGCCGGTCCTCCAGCTCGCGGACACCGGCGCCGACCGAGGCGCGCAGCTCGGCCAGCTTCGCGGCGGTCGCCGCCGCCTGCTCGGCTGCCTGGTCGGCGTGCCGGCGGTCGGCCTCGAGACGGTCGCTCTGCTGCACGAGCTCTCGGCCGTCGGCAGCCCACGAGCCGAGGTCGCGACGCAACGGCGCGAGGTCGCGGACCGCGCCGCCCAGGTCGTCGTCGAGCTGACGCAGTCGCTCGTGGAGCGCGTCCAGCTCACCATGGTCGAGGGGTACGGCGTGCGCGGCGGAAAGGCGCTCGGCCTCGGCCCGCACCCGTGCGGCTTCGTCGCGGGCCCGGTGGGCCTCGGCCTGCGCTCGGGCGTTGGCCACCTCGTCGCGCTGTTCCGCTTCGCGCAGCGTGTCCGCGCGGGTCCAGGCCTCACGGAGCGGATCGGCGCTCGGCAGCAAGCGCACCCATCCCTCGAGTGCCTCGACGGCGTCGGCGCACTCCCGCATGGTCCGGACGGCCTCGTCCCGGGTCGCGTGCTCGCGGGTCAGTGCCTGGTCGATCTCCTCCAGCCTGCGGCTGCGCTCCTGGGCGCGGGCAGTGGCGCCGACGTACTGAGCGATGGGCTTGCCGGCGCGGCCGTGCAGCGGCCCGAGCCGCCACCGGCCGTCGACACCGGCCGCGGCGGCGGCACGCGGGTCGTCGCCGAGCCGGACGCTGCGCAGCACGCGTGCGACGTCGCCGGGCGAGACGTCACCCCTCTCGGATCCGTCGGACCCATCGGGCACATCAGGCCGCAGGACGTCGGCGAGCGTGGGTCCCTCGAGCGCGGCTTCGGCGACCAGCACCACGTCGCGGGAGTCGTGGTCGAGCAGCCGCCCGTCCGGCCGAAGCCACGCGTCGAGCAGGCCGGAGTCCTGCAGGGCCGCCTCGAGCCCGGCCCGGTCGGCGGAAGCGAGGTCGTCGGTGAAGTCGACCAGTCGCCACAGAGGCAGCCCGTCGGGCCGCGGCGTACGCGGCAACACCGGGGCCGGCGGCTCCGGGTCGCGGGCCTGCTCGATGGTGGTACGGCGCTCGCCCAGCTCGCCGATGGCGACCTGGGCGCGATCGACGACCGAGGCCGCAGCCTGGTGGCGCGCGCGCAGGTCGGCCAGCGTCGGCGCGGCGGCACCCCTGGCGAGCTCCGGCAGCGCGGCGACCTCGTCCGGGGTCAGCTCGGCCGGGAGGTCGACGGCGGGCGCAGCCTCGTGACCGGCCCAGGCGGCGAGCGCCCTAGCCAGCTCGTCCGCCTCCCGATCGGCGTCGGCCTGGGCGGACTCCCGCCGGCCCCGGGCGTCCTCCCAGCGGTGCTCCGCCTCGTCTGCACGGCGTTCGGCGTCGGACTGTCCACGACGCGCCTCGTCGAGCGTGGCGAGAGCCTCACGGACCACGCGAACCGCGGCCTGGCGGCGGCCGACGCCCGACCTGGCCTGCGCGAGCGCCTCGCCCGTCCGCGCCAGTCCGTCGTCGACGTCGGCGGCCCGATCCGGCCCGTCGAGCACCGGGCCGCCGACGGCCGCCGGCACGGCCAGGCGCTCGCCCACCCCGCTGTCGTGCTGACGCGCGTCGAGATCGCGAACCGTGCGGACGCAGGCACCCAGCCGCTCAACGATCTCCACGGCGCGTTGGTCGTGCGCGGTCGTACGGCGCGCCAGGTCGTCCGAGTCCCGGGCGACCCGATCCGCGCTGTGCCGGGCGACGCGATCATGCTGCTCCTCCAACTCGGCGAGGTCCGCCAGGCGGCGCTGGTCGCGGGCCTCGGGGCTGGCCTCCAGCTCGGCGATCCGGGCCCGGTCCTGCTCCGCACCGCGGCGCGCCTCGTCCAGGTCGGACTGGGTCCGGTCGCGCTCGGCACGCAAGGCGTCGGCCGCACGCTGGGCGCGTCGCAGAGCCCCCCGGAGCCGGCGCTCCTCGCGGACGGCATCGACCACCGCGCGGCCGCGGGCGGATGCCACGGCCCGGGCGTAGCCGGCGTAGGTGGCCGCCAGTCCGGTGAGTGCCTCGGCGGCGGCCGAGCGGCGCTCGATCTGCTCGCCGTAGGCGGTGAGCTCGTCGAAGGTGTCACCGGCCGCCTTCACCGCCTGCTCGTCGAGCTGGGGAAGGGACTGGGCGAGCTGGCTGGCCAGCCGGGCCGGCTCGATGTCCTCGCCGACCTGCGGCTGCCGCAGCCAGTACAGCAGCCTCAGCACCTCGTCGTACTGCGCGGGGTCGAGCCCGAAGAGTGACCGGCCGACGTACTCCTTGTAGGTGGCGGCGCGCTCGAACACCTGTCCGTGCTCGCCGAGCGCCTCCTCCAGCCGAGCCCTCGAGAGTGGGCCACCGTCGTCCTCGAGGAAGAGGTCGTGACCGATCCGCCGGTCGGTGGCGAAGTGCCAGGCGGTGGCGGTGCGCGCCGAGGCGGAGGCGCGGATGCCGACGCCGCAGGTGAAGGCCGCCTCGCCGCCCTCGGCTCCCCGCCGCAGGAACTCCACCCAGACGTAGCCGACCCGGGCCTGGCCGTCGTAGCCGTCGGTCATCAGCCACAGCAGGCTGGTGTGGTGGCGGGCCGAGGCGGTGATCCGGCTCTTGTCGCCGTCGAGGGCGAAGGGCAGCAGCATCTCCAGCGTCTTGGACTTGCCCGCGCCGTTGGCGCCGCGGAGCAGCATCCTGCCGTCGGCGAGCAGGAACTCCTGGTCGTCGTACTGCCAGACGTTGAGCACGCCTGCGCGGTGGAGCCGGAACCGGTCGCTCGTGGCCCCGTGTCCGGTCGTGGCTCCGTGTTCGGTCGTGGCGGGGGTTGTGCGGAAGGTGGTGGTGAGTGTCATCGGTCGCCTGCCGGGATCGTCGGGTCGTCGTCGAAGAGTGAGCGCTGCTCTCCGGCCGCGGAGCGGACCAGCTCCGGTCGGGGTGCGTATCGGGCGGCGGCAGCGTGGAGCAGCAGGTCGCCGTGGTCGCGGCGCAGGAGACCCACGTCGGCCAGCACCTCGAGCGCCTCGGCGTACAGCGCGTCCGGGTCGTCGCGGTGTGCCTTGCGGAACCCCGGTCGCCAGGTCTCGAACACCCGATCACCGGCCTGCCGGGCGGTCGAGGCGGAGACCCGGGCCCAGGTGGTGCCGGTCAGAGCGGGGCCGTGCTCAGCACGGGCGATCGCGACCAGCGCTTCGAGCAGGAGCAGGGCGAAGTGGCGCGCCGAACCACCAGCTGGGAAGGCGCGGTCGGTGAGCTCGCCGTCGGGGTCGATCGCGACCGCGCCCTCGGCCCGCAGCTCGACCTCCAGACCCAGGACCCGTCGGAACCACTCGCGCTCGCGGTTGCGGTTGCGCCGCCACCACTCACGCTGCTCCTCGGTGAGCTCGTCGACCGAGAGCACCGGACGCTCGGCCAGCCGGCGGCGGCAGGCGACCCGGGCGCCACCCGCGGCCGAGGGCACCGAGGCCACCGCGACGACGTCGTCGGCGTCGTCGCAGCCACCCAGCGGAGCCGCTAGAGCCACCGCCAGGCGGTCGCGGTGGACGTCGAGCAGCGACTCGGTGTGCCGCTCCGCCCAGTGCTCGAGGTCGCCGTCGCGCTCGCTGAGGATGCCCAGGTCGCAGAGTGCGACCAGCGCGGAGTGGAGGGCGCGACGGTCGGAGTGGGTGTCGAGGTCGACGTCGATGCCGGCGTCGGACGCGGCGGAACGGACCTCGGCCACCAGCTCGTCGACCATCAGCTGCGGCCGGGTGCGGGTGAGTGCGGCCAAGGTCAGCGCGAGCAGCGCGTAGCGGCGTGGCGTGAACCCCGCGCCGTTGCGGCGACGTAGCGCCCGGCTCGGGTCACGACCGAGCCCGGTCTTCATCAGCCGGGCGAAGCCCGGCTCCACGATCAGCCGGTAGCCGAGACCTTCGGCGAACACTCGGGTCAGCTCCGCGCGATGACGGCGGACCAGTGCCAGCTCGTCGTCGAGCGCGCCTCCTCGGCAGATCAGGGGCTGTCGCATCAGGGCGCGGACGGCTCGGCGGATCTCGGCCTCGGCGTAGAGGTCGGGGGCGGGGGCCGGGCGTTCGGTCGTGGTGGTCATGCCGGACGAGACCTCATGCCTCGGCCCGCCAGCCCTGCTCGGCCGCGCCACTGACCACCCTCAGCTCGACGGCGAGGTCGGCCAGGGTGAGCCGGCCCTGCGGGCTGGTCACGCGCACGGACTCACCGACCGCTTCCCGGACCGAGATCCGGAGTCGGGACGCATCGTCGACCGGCGTGTCCGCGACCGCGACCGCATCGTCGGTCAGTGGGCGGCCGAACCGGGACAGCGCCTGCGCGTAGAGGTCGAGCAGGGCCGCTCGACCCGCGTCGCTGACATGGACGTCGGCCAGGTGGCCGGGGTGATCGGCGAGCTCCCGCAGGGCGGCCGCGCGCTGCTGCTGGACGCGCTCGCGCTCGGCGAGTCGCGCACGCTTCGCGGCCGAGTAGTCTGCCCGGGCGCCGGTTCGTCCGCCCGCCTTGCGATCACCGTGGATGCGCAGGCCGACCGGGACCTCGGCGACCGGGGTGAGCCACCAGCTCTCGGTGGGCGGCACCGGGTCGCCGTCGTCGTCGGCGAGGAAGCCCAGGTGGCGCGAGGAGTAGAGACCACCGGCCGCGGCCCACAGCTCGTGCGCCTGCTCGTCGTCGGCCCGGTCGAACCAGCCCGCCAGGGCGACCAGGTCGGCGTACCGGCTCTGTTGACGATCGGCACCCCCGGCGATCCGGCGGAGGTTGACCAGCAGCGAGCGCATGGCGTCGGTGGCCAGCCGCCGGACGTTGTCGGCATCCGCACGCCGTCCGGCCTCGCCGATGAACCAGGCGTGCAGGCTCTCCCAGTCCGCCGGGTCGAGCCCCGACGCACGCCGGGCGCGGGTGCCGTCGAGGCCGACGAGCCGCTCGCCGGCGTTGGCGTGCTCGCACAACCGCGGCACCTGTGGTGCGAGCTGGCGGAGCACGTCGGCCAGCTGAGGCATGTGCCGCGACACCTCGTCGACGAAGCGTTGGAGGTAGTCGAGCAGGGCGCCCTTGAAGATCTCGAACTCGTCGCGTCCGAGGTCGAAGCGGGTCAGCACCTGGGAGAGATAGGTGTAGAACTGCCGGGTCGAGGTGACCAGCAGCGCGAACTGGGCGAACACGGTGCCGATGCGGGCGGCGACGTCGCGCGGATCGGCGTCCTCGAGGCCGGCGGTGGCGAGCCGGGCCAGCTCCTCCAAGCCGGCCAGGACGCCGGGCAACATCTCGCTGGACACCTCGCGAGCCGACTCGGTGTGGTCCAGCAGCTCCTCGACCTGACGGTGCACCAGCTCTCCGCGCTGGGTGAGCTGGTAGCGGGAGCGGTTGGAGAGGTACTCCCGCACGCTGCGAGCCTCGGTCTCACGCGGACTGCGGGCGAGGTTGCCGTGCTCGACGAGGTACGACAGTCGCGCCTCGACGGTGTCGAGATCGAGTACGACGCCGTGGTCGCCCAGCCGCTCGGCGACCTCCGCCGCAGACTGGTCGGAGAGGAACCCGGTCATCCCACTGGTGAACAGCCGCATGATCGCCAGGTAGCTTGCAGCCTCGTCGTTCACGGCGTATCGCAGCGCCCCGAGGGTCTGCCGGTCTCGGGGGGCGAGTGTGGGATCGGTGGTCATCGGTCGGGGACGCTACCTGGGGCCGTGGACAGCACCACGTCGGCGCCTGAGCTCTCGTGGGCTACCGACGTGCGGGGAGCATCCGCCGGACCCAGGAGTCCGCCCGGGACAGGTCGAACACGTCGGGGTCGTAGCCCTCAAGGCCCTCCAGCAGGTATTCGAGCTCCTCGTCCGGCTCGGTCTCTCCGGCGAGCGCTGCGACTATCTGGTGGTACCCGTAGACGCCACCGACGTCCTCGGGAGGACATGCGCGCTGTCCGTCGGTCACCGCGGCCAGCGCCTCGTCGGAACTGCGCTCGCGCTCGGACTCGACCCGGAGGACGTGGATCCAGGAGTCCCCGAAGTCGTACTCATAGACCAGGACGTCGTCCGGCCCGGCGAGGACCTCGTCGATTCGTACGTCCGTCTCGCGGACCTCACCCTGGTCGGCGTACAACTCATCGACGATGGACGCCCGGCGCTCGCCTTCGGTGGCCGGCACCTCGAACCGATGCAGGTGGGCGTTCTCCCAGCCCATCGCACCTTGCAGCACCCGGTGGACTGCCTCGAGCGTGAGGTCGTTCGCGAACTCCAACCGACGCCACACCGCGGGCTCGGAGCCGGCCAGCTCGACCCGAACCGTCAGCATGGTCGGGGTCGCCCGCCTCGGCTTCAAGGCGGGCTTCGGCGCTGGCTGATCCCAGACGTACGGCGACACCAGTCCGGGGTCGGTCGTCCCGCGCCTCGGCTGCGTCCGCCCCGACCGAGGCTTGCGCGGCTTCTTCGTCTTCTTCTTCATGGGCATCGGATCTCGCCCCTCAGCTGCACCCGCTGGTGGAGCCGCAGCCTTCGCAGACGTAGCAGGAGCCGGCGGGGCGCATCTTGGTGCCGCAGGTCATGCACAGCGGGGAGTCGACCGCGGTGCCGGTGATCTTCTCCAGGAGCTCGGCGGAGGTGTGGGCTTCGGCTGGGGCGGGCTTGACGCCGGCTTCCTCGACCACCGCGCCATCGACCACGTCCTCCTTGGTTTCGAGACGGGCCCCCAGGGGGCCCTCCTCAACCAGCGGAGTTGCGTCGTCCATGTCCGGGGCGGAGAGGTCGCCGATGACTTCGCTGGCGCTGCCGACCTCTTCCTCCTCGATCGGCTCGTAGGAGCCGGTCTCGAGGTAGCGCTGGCGCTCCTCGGCGGAGTAGATGCCGAGCATCTGGCGGTCCTCGAAGGACAGGTAGTCGAGCGCCAGGCGACGGAACACGTAGTCCATCAGGCTCTTCGCCATCCGGACGTCGGCGTCATCGGTCAGGCCGTTGGGCTCGAAGGACAGGTTGGTGAACTTCGAGACGTAGGTCTCCAGCGGGACGCCGTACTGCAGGCCGATGGACACCGCGATCGAGAAGGCGTCCATCACGCCGGCCAGGGTGGAGCCCTGCTTGCCGAGCTTGAGGAAGATCTCGCCGAGCTCGCCGTCCTCGTGGGCGCCGGAGGTCAGGTACCCCTCGGCGCCGCCGACCGTGAAGCTGGTGGTCAGCGACTGCCGCGACTTCGGCAGGCGCTTGCGGGTGGGGCGGTAGACGACCACTTCCTTCACTCCGGAGGTTTCGAGACGGGCCCCCAGGGGGCCCTCCTCAACCACCGAAGTCGAGCGGGCCTGGTCGGCCTTGGCCGAGTCGGACTTGCCGTCGGCCAGGGGCTGGCCGACCTTGCAGTTGTCGCGGTAGACCGCGGTGGCCTTGAGGCCGAGCTTCCACGACTGGAGGTAGATGTCCTCGATCTCCTCGACCGTGGCGGTCTCGGGGAG
>JAICSC010000384.1 GCA_025937085.1 Nocardioides sp. | reverse complement strand
GTGACCGCGATCGAGGCCGCGCGGGAGGGGCTGCCGCTCGCCTTCCAGCTGCTGGTCTACCCGGGCACCGACGCGACGACCGAGACGGACAGCAAACGGATGTTCGGCCACGACCTGTACCTCACCCAGGAGTTCATCGACCGGTCGCTCGACCGCTACGTGCCCGACCCGGCCCGGCGCGCCGACCCGCGGGTGAGCCCGCTGCTGGCCGACCTCCCGGCCGGCCTCGCGCCGGCGTACGTCGCGACGGCCGGCTTCGACCCGCTGCGCGACGAAGGTGAGGCGTACGCCCGCAAGCTCGCCGATGCCGGGGTCGTGGTCGAACTGCGCCGGTTCTCCGACCAGATCCACGGGTTCCTCAACGTGGTCGGCGTCGGGAGGTCCGCGCGGGACGCGGCGGCCGAGATCGCCGCGCGGCTGGCGGTCGGGCTGCGGCGCCGTTGCTGAAGGGGGCGTCCTGACGGGGCGTCAGTAGACGAGGGCCTGGACGCCCTCGGCCAGCACCTCTTCGACGTACGACGTGGAGCCGGCGAGGCGGACACCGTCGAGCAGGTCGTCCTCACCGATCTCGCGCCGGGCTGCGCACTGGGAGCAGACGGTGACCCGGCCGGCGGAGACCACCGCGGCCAGCAGGTCGGGAAGGGGCTGGGCGTGGGGGAGCGAGAGGGTCTCGGCCCGGCCGGGCACGCCGAACCACGCGGCCTCGCCGGTCAGCCACAGCGAGACGTCCGCACCAGCCGCGACCGCGGTCGCCGCGACGGTGAGGCCCTGGTTGCAGCGCTCGGGGTCGTCGGCGCCGCAGGTCACCTTGACGACAAGGGGGCGAGCCATGCCAGAACCCTAGAGTGGACCTGTGCCGTTCGAGATCCCGGAGAACATCCACCCGCTCACCGCGCGGCTCGCGTGGCTGATCGGGCGGTGGGTGGGCAACGGGCACGGCGAGTACCCCACGATCGAGCCGTTCCAGTTCGGCCAGGAGGTCGTCTTCCAGCAGGACGGCCGGCCGTTCATCCACTACTTCAGCCGCGCGTGGATCGTCGACGCCGAGGGCAACCACGTGCGCCAGGCGGCGCAGGAGACCGGGTTCCTGCGGCCGCAGGAGGACGGCACGCTGGAGATGGTGATGTGCCACAACACCGGGTTCGTGGAGATCTGGGCCGGCGAGATCCACCCCGAGCAGCCGCGCTTCGAGATGGCCACCGACGCCGTCGCGCGCACCGCGACCGCCAAGGAGTACGTCGCGGGGAAGCGGCTCTACGGGTACGTCGACGGCGACCTGCTCTACGCCTACGACATGGCCGCGATGGGTCAGGAGCTCCAGCCGCACACCCACGCGCAGCTGATGAGGCAGTAGCCGCGAGATGACCGGCGACTGGCGCGTACGGCTCCGGGAGAAGGGCTACCGGCTCACTCCCCAGCGGGAGCTGATCCTCCAGGCGGTCGAGCGGCTCGGGCACGCCACTCCGGACGAGGTGCTGGCCGAGGTGCGCACGCACTCGACGGCGGTCAACGCCTCCACCGTCTACCGCACGCTGGAGGTGCTGGAGGAGCTCGGCCTGGTGCGTCACGCGCACCTGAGCGACCGCGCGCCGACGTACCACTCGACCAGCGAGCACGAGCACTTCCACCTGGTCTGCCGGAATTGTCACCGGGTGATCTCGGTTGACCCTGATGTGCTGACTCCCGTCTCCGACCGACTCGCGGCCGAGCACGACTTCGTCGTCGATGTCGGCCACCTGACCGTCTTCGGACGATGCGGGAACTGCCGATGACCAGTCCCCTCCTGTCTCTGCCCGGTGCCGTCGCCGCCGGCGGCGTGGACGCGCCGGTGGCGGCGCACTACGGCTCCTTCTACGTCGAGCAGCGCACGCTCGAGTCGGGGGAGGGGTTCGTCGACCTGTCGCACCACGACGTAGTCCGGATCTCTGGGCCCGACCGGCTCCAGTGGCTGCACGACCTGACCACGCAGTACTTCCTCGACCTCCCGGCGCGCACGTGGACGCAGGCGCTGGTCCTGAGCCCGAAGGGACACGTGGAGCACGCGTTCGCCGGCGTCGACGACGGTGAGTCGTTCACCGCCACGACGGAGCCGGGCGCGGCCGCGGCGTTGGTCGACTTCCTGGACCGGATGCGGTTCATGTCGAGGGTCGAGGTGAGCGAGGTGACCTCGGCGCTGGCGCTTGCCTACCGGCCCGCCGCGGGGCACGAGTTGATCCCGCGCGAGAAGCTCACGACGTACGCCGAGGCGGCCGGGCCCGCCTGCGGGCTGTGGGCCTACGAGGCGCTGCGGATCGCGCGCGGCGAGCCACGGCTCGGCCTGGACACCGACGAGCGGACGATCCCGAACGAGGTCGGGTGGATCGACACCGCCGTACACATGGACAAGGGCTGCTACCGCGGCCAGGAGACGGTCGCTCGGGTGCACAACCTGGGCCGCCCGCCGCGCCGGCTGACGATGCTGCACCTCGACGGCTCGGAGAACCGCCTGCCCACCCTCGGCGCTGCGGTCATGCAGGGGGACAAGGCGGTCGGCTTCGTCGGCACGTCCGCCCGCCACCACGAGCTCGGCCCGATCGCGCTGGCGCTGGTCAAGCGCAACGTCCCGGTCGACGCCCAGCTCGACGTCGACGGGATGCCGGCGGCCCAGGAGGTCGTGGTCGATCCCGAGGTCGGCCTCCACTTCCGCCGCT
>JAICSC010000125.1 GCA_025937085.1 Nocardioides sp. | reverse complement strand
GGCACGTCCTCGAGCAGGAGCGCGACCCAGTCGCCGTCGTCGTACGACGCCCGCAGCGACGCCCAGAGCGGGTTCTCGCCGATCAGGTGCAGGACGTCGATCTCGCGGCGGAACAGAGTGGGGGAGTCCGGGTTCAGCTGGTTCCCGACGGCCTTCACGAAGGCTCGTGTGCCGTCGGCGGCGACCACCCGTGTCGCGCAGCCCGGAGACATGCCGCCGACCTGTTCCTCCCACGACACGACGGGAGCGCCGAGGGTCGCGTCGACCCAGGCACGCAGGCGGTCGGGCAGGGCCTCGAACCGTAGGTGTACGCCGACTGCCCGTGGCGCGGTCACCGCCAGCCCCGCCGTTCGCAGAGCCAGCCCCACACGACCTCGCCCTGCCACCGCTGGATGTCACGGAGGTACGGCGAGGTCGGCGGCACGGGGTCGTGGGCGGACTTCAGGAAGTAGCCGCAGATGAGAGCCAGCACCCGGTCGAGATGGTCGGCAGGCACGTCGCACAGCAGCCGTCGCGCGGAGATGAGCGCGTCCACGTCCATCCCGTCCCCGCGCGGTCCGATCAGCAGGGTCAAGGAGTCCAGCCAGTCGGCGCCGGCCACCGGCCAGTTCCAGTCGCAGAACAGCACCGACCCATCGGGGCGGATGAGCACGTTGTCGTCGCGGAGGTCGCCGTGCACAAGGGTGTCGCCGCCGGCGACCTCGGCGAACGACGCTGCCAGGGAGGCCGCCTCGTCCGCGTGCGGCAGGGCACGCGTCGCGCGCACCTGGTCCCAGTACGCCGGCCACCCCGCGACCTCGTCGATGAAGGCATCGAGCTCCAGCCGAGCCGGGACCGGTGTCAGCTCGTCCGCCACCCGCTCCAGGACGTCCAGGCAGGTGTCGAGCTCGGACCGCACCCAGGGGCGTCGCGGTGGCCGCGACTCGACGTACTCCAGACCGAGGACCACCCAGTCTTCCTCGATGCACCACCGCAACCGGGGCGCGGGCGCGGTGGCGGGAAGGAGGCGGAGCTTGCTGGCCTCCTCGCGGTACGACGCCGCGATCTGTCGCTGGGCCGCCGTCGATGCCGCCTTCACGAAGTGTCGGGAGCCGTCCTGGCAGGTGAGTACTGAGGCGAAGCCGGGCGTGAAGCCGCCACCCTTGGACTGCGCAGAGATCACGGGCGACCCGACCCGCTGCTCGATCTGGCGGCGTACGACGGGTGGCAGGTGCGCCCACTCCAGGCGGCGCGCGGTCCGGCCGTGCGGGATCGCGGTGGGGATCGCGCGGGTCACCCGGCCATGATGTCTAACCTCCCTGTCATGGGCGACATACGGGCGGACCCGGCGCTGCCCGGACGAGTGCGGGACTTCGAGCGCTTCCTGACCTTCATCGACGCGATCGTGGCGATCGCCATCACGCTGCTCGTGCTCCCGCTCGTCGACGTGGCCGGGGAGCTCTCCGACGGCGGCTCGGTCGCGGACCTCGTCAGCGACAACACCGGTGAGATCGGGGCGTTCTTCCTCAGCTTCCTGGTGATCGCCAACCTGTGGCTCGCCCAGCACCGCGTGCTCCGGCACGTCATCGCCGCGAGCGGATGGCTGACGCGCCTGCTGTTGCTGTGGACCCTGACCATCGTGGTGCTGCCGTTCCCGACGGCCCTGGTGGCCGGCCATGACGCCGGCGACCAGGCCGCGACCAAGCTGCTGTACATCGGCACGATGGCCGCGAGCTCGCTGGTGCTGAGCCTGATCTGCCTGGAGATCCGCCGCAACGCCGCCCTGCGCGCCTCCGACGACCGCCCGGACGTCGTCCGTGCGTTCGCGACCTTCGCCGTCTTCGTGGTGGTGCTGGTCCTGATGCTCGCCGTGCCGGCGCTGAGCTATTGGCCCCTGCTCCTGCTGCTCCTCCCGGACCGGCTGGTGGCTGTGTGGCGCCGTCGCCGGGTGTCGGTCCACCGTTCCGCCTGAAGCCGCGGCCGCCCGGCGTCCCGGCGTACGGTGGACGGATGACGAACCGCGACGACGAGCTCGCCGTGCTGGTCCGTGGCCTCGACCAGGCCACTACGCTGCTCGGCTCGGTGGGCGACAGTGACCTGTCCACCCCCACCCCCTGCCACGAATGGACCGTCGCCGAGCTGGTCGACCATCTGGTCGCAGCGCCGACGAAGTTCGCCGCGATGGTGCGCGGCGACGAGGTCGACTGGTCGGCCCCGACCCCGCATGTGGACGGCGAACGGGCCGAGACGTTCCGGGCGAGCGCCGACGAGCTGATCTCGGCGTGGAACACCGTCGGCGACGGGGATGCTCCGATGGGGCCCGACTGGCAGTCCGCTGAGGTCGCGGTGCACACCTACGACCTCGCCGCGGCCCTCGGCCGGCCGACGTCCGACCTCGACGCCGAGGTCGCCGAGCGCGGGCTCGCGCTGATGCAGGCGAACCTCACGCCCGAGAACCGCGGGCAGGTGTTCCTTCCCGAGCAACCCGCGCCCGAGGGCGCGGACGCCTACCAGCGCATCGCCGCCTTCGCCGGGAGGACCGTCCCAACGACTCCTTCCGGGTCGTCCGCCTGACGTGTGGTCATAGCCCCATCTGAGGCGGACGACCCCATCGGGGTAGACCCCGTCAGTCGGCGAGCCGGCGCAGCGCCTCGACGTCGAGCACGATGATCCGGCCGCGACGAACCTCGAGGTGTCCCTCGTCGACCAGCCGGCGCAGCACCTGGTTGACCGACGGCCGGGCGCCGCCGACCAGCTGGCTCAGCTCGTCCTGGGTGAGCGGGATCGTCACCTCGCCGTCGCCGGACCCGTAGACGGTGGCCAGGCCGCAGAGCCGGCGTACGACGCGGCGGTCCAGGCTGTCGTACATCGCCTCGACGACCTGGGCCGAGAGCTCGTCGACGCGGCGGGCGAGGATGGCCGACACCAGCTTCTCCAGACGCGGGTTGCGCTCGCGCAGGTCGTGGAACACGGTCGCCGGGATGCTGAGGGTGCGGACCTGCTCGAGTGCGACGATGCTCGCCGTACGACGCGGCTCGCCGCGGCCGAGCAGCGAGACCTCGCCGAAGTGCTCGTCCGGGCCGAGGATGTTGACGATCGCGTTCTCGCCCGACGGCGTCGTGACCCGGACCGCCGCCCGGCCGTCGAGCACGATGTGGAACGAGTCGGCGACGTCGCCCTCGTGCACCAGGACCTCGCGTCGCTCGTAGTGGTTGACCTTGCCCGCCCGGAGCAGGACCTTGGCGTCCGGGTCCGGCAGCGACTGCAGCACCTGGGGCACCTTCACGCGGGCCAGTCAACCAGGCTCGCCTGGCCGTGGTGCCGCTGCCGGACGGGCGGGGCCGTCGGTACGGTGAGCCCATGGCCACCGGTTCCGGCGTCGACGCCGCCCTCGGCCGGTGCGTCGAGGCGACCCGGACCCTGTTCGGCGCCGCCGCCTGCTCGATCGCCCTCGTCGGCGACGACGGCGCGAACCTGGAGTTCGTCGCGTCCGACGGCGCCGGGGCCGACGAGATCGTGGGCGTCACGATTCCGGTGGGCCGAGGGATCGCCGGCTGGGCCGCGATGTCGGGTCAGCCGATCGCCGTCCGCGACGTACAGGCCGACGCCCGGTTCGCCCGCGACGTCGCGGAGTCGACCCACTACGTCCCCACGGCCATCTACGCCGCGCCGATGCTGGACTCCGACGGCGAGGTGCTCGGCGTGGCGTCGGTGCTCGACCCGGTCGTCGACGAGACCAGCGACTGGACCCTGAACGTCCTCGGCACGATCGCCGGCCTGATGGCCCAGGTCACCCTTGCCACCGCGCGTACGACGGGTCCGACCGATCAGCCGCTGAGCGATCTCGGCCGCGACGTACTGCAACTGGTGCAGCGGTGGCAGGCCGTCCGGCCGGGTGGGTCCGCGTGACCGTCACCCCCGCCTGGTCCGGCGCGTTCGACCGTGGCGTCCTCGAACAGGTGGTCGGTCTTCCGCTCGAGCAGGTCCGCGACTGGGCGTTCGGCGGCGCCACCGGGGCGGGCGTGAAGGTCGCGGTGGTCGACAGCGGGATCGACGCCGGCCACCCACGCGTGGGAGGCATCGCCGGCGGTGTCTGGTTCGACCTCGATGCCGCCGCCGAAGGCGGGTACGTCGAGCACGAGGGGCTGCACGAGGACCTCGTCGGGCACGGCACCGCCTGCGCCGCGATCATCAGGTCCCTCGCGCCGGAGGCCGAGATCCACTCGGTACGCGTCCTGGGGGCCAACCTGAAGGGCCGGGGTGCCCTGCTCCAGGCCGGGGTCGAGTGGAGCGTCGCACACCGGATGCACGTGGCCAACCTGTCGCTGTCGAGCAAGTCCGAGTCGATGTTCGGGCCGCTCCACGAGGTCGCCGACCAGGCGTACTTCGCCGGCACCGTGCTGGTCTGTGCCGCCAACAACCTGCCCGGGCCGACGTACCCCTCGCAGTACGCCTCCGTCGTCTCGGTGGCCGCACGTCCCGGTGACGAGGAGATGGCGCTCGCCTACAACGCCCACCCACCGGTCGAGTTCGGTGCGCGGGGGATCGACGTCGACGTGGCCTGGGCCGACCATGGCTCGATCACCGCGACCGGCAACAGCTTCGCCGCTCCCCACGTGAGCGGGATGGTCGCGCTGATGCGGAGCAAGCACCCCTGGCTGACGCCGTTCCAGGTCAAGGCGGTGCTCCAGGCCGCCAGCGTCAACAGCCTCGCCGGCTGACTCTGCCACCTGGTGCGCTGCCGGTTCGCCGTTGTGTCAGCCGGCTGACGGACCGGTGTCGGCGGGTCGCGGCACAGTGACGTCATCGCCGGCCATCAAGGCGGGCGGACGGAGGGGAAGAGCCATGGGCGAGCAGAGCACCGAGCCTTCGGACCAGTTCGCGGCCGAGGTCGAGGACGACGTCGAGGGTCACGTCCAGCCGCCGCGCGAGGACGACACCGACCACGTGCACAGCCTGTTTCGCCAGTGAGCCTGTTGCATCAGTAAGAGCTCCCGCCGCCGGCGAGGGGGACCGGCGACCGGATACGCGGGGGACACGGGGGAATCCACAGCGAGGGGGCCCGGAACGCCAGGGCCCCTTCGCTGCTTGTCGGTGACGGGGGTCGTCCGGACCGGCGAATCCGGCTCTGAGATCCGATTGGGAATCCGGTTGGGCACGACCCCCGTGAAACAATTGGCGCGACCGATCCCCCTCGTACCTGCGAAGGTTCTTCGTGCCCATCCCGTCCGCGCCCGTGCCGGGTCGTACCGACCCCGCGGTCCTCCGGAACTTCTGCATCATCGCCCACATCGACCACGGCAAGTCGACCCTGGCCGACCGGATGCTGCAGCTGACCGGCGTCGTCGACGAGCGCACCGCCCGCGCGCAGTACCTCGACCGGATGGACATCGAGCGCGAGCGCGGCATCACCATCAAGAGCCAGGCGGTCCGGCTGCCGTGGACGGTCGGGGCCGGCAACGAGCAAGGGGTCGCGCCCGGCACCTACGTGCTCAACATGATCGACACCCCGGGCCACGTCGACTTCACCTACGAGGTGTCGCGGTCGCTGGCCGCCTGCGAGGCCGCCGTCCTCCTCGTCGACTCCGCGCAGGGCATCGAGGCGCAGACCCTGGCCAACCTCTACCTCGCCCTCGGCGCCGACCTGCACGTCATCCCGGTGCTCAACAAGATCGACCTGCCCAGCGCCGACCCGGAGAAGTACGCCGCGGAGCTCGCCCACATCATCGGGTGCGACCCGGCGGAGGTGCTGCGGGTCAGCGCCAAGACCGGCGAGGGGGTGCCCGCCGTACTCAACGAGATCGTCAAGCAGACGCCGGCTCCGGTCGGCGACGCGGACGCTCCACCGCGGGCGCTGATCTTCGACTCCGTCTACGACACCTATCGCGGCGTCGTCACCTACGTCCGGGTCATGGACGGCAAGCTCAGCCACCGCGACCGGATCAAGATGATGTCGACCGGAGCCGTGCACGAGATGCTCGAGGTCGGCGTGATCAGCCCGGAGCCGGTCAAGGCCGGTGACCTCGGTGTCGGCGAGGTCGGCTACCTGATCACCGGTGTGAAGGACGTTCGCCAGTCCCGCGTCGGAGACACGGTCACCAGCCAGCACCACGGGGCCACCACCCCGCTCGGCGGCTACCAGCACCCGAACCCGATGGTCTTCGCCGGCCTCTACCCGATCGACGGCGACGACTACCCCGACCTCCGCGAGGCGCTCGACAAGCTCCAGCTCAACGACGCGGCCCTCACCTACGAGCCGGAGACCTCCGACGCCCTCGGCTTCGGCTTTCGCTGCGGATTCCTCGGCCTGCTGCACATGGAGATCGTGCGGGAGCGGCTGGAGCGCGAGTTCGACCTCGACCTGATCTCGACCGCGCCCAACGTCGTCTACCACGTATGGCTCGAAGGAGACGGCCCGGGTCATCCCGGACACGAGGTGACCAACCCCAGCGAGTTCCCCGTCGGCAAGGTCGACGAGGTCCGCGAGCCGATCGTCCGCGCCACGATCCTCAGCCCGGCCGACTACATCGGCACGATCATGGAGCTCTGTCAGGACAAGCGCGGCTCGCTCGAGGGCATGGACTACCTGTCCCCGGACCGGGTCGAGCTGCGCTACACCCTGCCGCTGGCCGAGATCGTGTTCGACTTCTTCGACCAGCTGAAGTCGCGGACCAAGGGCTACGCGTCCCTCGACTACGAGACCACCGGCGAGCAGACCGCCGACCTGGTCAAGGTCGACATCCTCCTGCACGGCGACACCGTCGACGCCTTCAGCGCGATCGTGCACAAGGACGAGGCCTACTCCTACGGCGTGATGCTGGCCGGCAAGCTCAAGGAGCTGATTCCGCGCCAGCAGTTCGAGGTGCCGATCCAGGCGGCCGTCGGATCGCGGGTGATCGCCCGCGAGACGGTTCGCGCGCTGCGCAAGGACGTGCTCGCCAAGTGCTACGGCGGTGACATCACCCGCAAGCGCAAGCTGCTCGAGAAGCAGAAGGAGGGCAAGAAGCGGATGAAGATGGTCGGCCGGGTCGAGGTACCCCAGGAGGCCTTCATCGCCGCACTCTCCACCGGCGCGACCGGTGAGAAGTCCGGCAAGAAGTAGAATCGGTTGTGTGGGTGCATCGCGGCATCACGGTGGGTGATGCTATGATGCACGCATGTCCCGCACGACCGTGACGCTCGACCCCGACGTCGAGGCGATGTTGCAGAAGCTCATGAGCGAGCGCGGCGTCTCCTTCAAGGTCGCCGTGAACTCCGCGCTCCGCCGGGGTCTCGGCGCCGACCGGCCGCGCGTCGAGGTCTCATTCCCGACCTTCGACATGGGAGTGCCGCAGATCGACCTCACGCAGGCGATCCGGATCGCCGGCGACCTGGAGGACGCCGAGATCGGTCACGAGCTGAGCCGCGGCCGGTGAAGGTCGTCGACGCCAACGTTCTCCTGTACGCCGTCAGTGAACGCAGTGCTCAGCATGACGCGGCCAAGCGGTGGCTGGCCGACGCCTTGTCGGGCACAGAGGCGGTCGCGCTGCCGTGGATCAGTCTTCTCGCGTTCATCCGGGTCGCGACCAGCCCGCGGATCTTCCCCCACCCGCTCACGGTCGAGCAGGCCATGGCGACGGTCGAGACCTGGCTGAGCGCTCCCTGTGCGATCCCTCTGGAGCCGTCCCCGCGACACCTGTCCGTGCTGAGTGCGCTGCTGGCCGAGGCCGGCACCGCCGGCAACCTCACCAACGACGCGCACCTGTCGGCCCTGGCCCTGGAGCATGCGGCTGAGGTCGTGACCTTCGACCGCGACTTCGCCCGCTTCGACGTCCGAGTCGTCGTGCCAGGCGCCGCTCGGTCATGACAAGACGGCCGCTCGGAAGTCCCGAAGCCCGCGCCGTCGCGGTCGTGGTCCGCGGTAACAAGCTCCTGGTGATCGCCCGACGGCTCGACGGTCAGGAGTACGCCGTGCTGCCGGGCGGCGGCCTCGAGCCCGGCGAGAGTGCGGCCGAGGCTGCGGTCCGCGAGCTGGCCGAGGAGTGCTCCTTGTCCGGCACCGTGGTGCGCCACCTGTTCGACGACGACGCTGGCGGCCGGGCCGCGTCGTACGTCCTGGTCGATGTGCCGGAGGGTGAGCCGGTGCTCGGCGGTCCCGAGGCGGAGGCGCAGTCGGAGGACAACCACTTCCAGCCGTTGTGGGCGACCCCGCAGGAGTTCTCCCTGCTCGGGCTGCTCCCGGAGGGGATCGGTGACCGGCTCACCGAGGCCGCCTGGCCGCTGCGGGTCGACGAGATCGGTCCCGACGACTGGCCGCTGCTCGAGCGGCTGTGGCAGCTCTACCAGCACGACCTGTCGGAGTTCCGGCACAGCGCCCCCGACCCCGAGGGGCTCTTCAACGCCGGCCGGGTGGCGGCCTACCGCGAGCGTGACACCCGGGTGGGCTACCTGGCGCGGCTCGGCGACGTGCCCTGCGGCTTCGCGTTGGTACACCTCCACGGTCTCCACGGTCGCGGGCGCGACGAACGCGTGATGGGGGAGTTCTTCGTGACCCGGTCCGCGCGGGGCCGTGGCACCGCTGCGGCGTTCGCCCGCGAGGTCTTCACCCGCCATCCGGGTCGGTGGGTGGTGCCGTTCCAGAACGAGAACCCACGCGCTGCGGCGTTCTGGCGGCGCCTGACCGCCGCGGTGCTTGAGGACGTCAGCGAGCGGCCGTTCGCGGTACCGGGCAAGCCCCACCTCCCGCCCGACGTCTGGCTGACCGGCGTCCGCCGCTGACACCGCACGATCTTCTAGTGTGGGCGGGGATCGGGATGGGGTCGCGGCGGGCAGGCCCTGCGAGCACTGCATGGCTGTCAAGCAGGCCTTGACAGCCCCGCAGTTCCCGACCGAACCTCTCTCGGGCCCGCCTCGACCCGCGACGCTTCCGTTCAGGATGCGTGCCGGACGCGTACCGAACGCGGGTCGACCGGCGAGCCTCCGTCGTGCACCGGCGTGCGCGGAGTGAGGTCGTCCGCTCGGCCGGGGGAGAGGACCTCCTGAGTACTGCACGGCTGTCAACGATTCCTTGACAGCCTCGCAGTGCCCACCGGACCCCCGGCCCGGCTCAGGCCCGGCCCGGCTGGGCGCGAGACGGACCT
>JAICSC010000338.1 GCA_025937085.1 Nocardioides sp. | reverse complement strand
CTGGCCCGGGCGGTCCAGCACGAGACGGACCATCTCGACGGCATCCTGTTCGTCGACCGGCTCGCTCCTGAGCTGCGTAAGCAGGCGATGAAGGAGATCCGGGAGTCGGAGTGGTTCGGCGCGAGCGGGTCGCCCGTGATCAAGGTCTCGCCGCACCCGACACGGGGTCTCGGCCTCTGATGAGGCCGAGCTGATGAGGGTGGTGTTCGCCGGGACACCCGAGGCCGCTCTTCCGTCGCTACTGGCCGTTGGCGAGTCGGCGCACGAGCTCGTGGGGGTCGTGACGCGTCCCGACGCGGCGACCGGGCGCGGCCGGAGACTCACGGCCTCGGTGGTGGCCGACGCCGCCGCGGCCCTCGGCGTACCGGTTCTCAAGCCCGAGCATCCGCGCGACCCGGGCTTCCAGGACGAGCTGCGGGCGCTGGCCCCGGACGCGTGCGCCGTCGTGGCGTACGGCGCGCTCCTCCCGCAGACGGCCCTCGACATCCCGCGGCACGGGTGGGTCAACCTGCACTTCTCGCTGCTCCCCGCATGGCGGGGTGCGGCGCCGGTGCAGCGCTCGATCTGGGCCGGCGACGACGTGACCGGCGCGACGACGTTCCGGATCGTGAAGGAGCTGGACGCCGGTCCGACGTTCGGGGTGATGACCGAGACGATCCGGCCCGCGGACACCGCCGGCGAGCTGCTCGAGCGGCTCGCCGAGAGTGGCGCCGGACTGCTCGTCGCGACCCTGGACGGGATCGCCGACGGCTCACTCGAGGCGCGCTCGCAGTCGCCCGACGGCGTGTCGCTGGCCCCCAAGATCACCGTCGACGACGCCCGCGTCGACTGGGCGCAACCCGCCGCCGGGGTCGACCGCCAGGTGCGCGCCTGCACTCCCGCACCGGGCGCCTGGACGACGTACGCCGGCGAGCGGCTCAAGCTCGGGCCGCTCGCGCCGGCGGACGGACAGCTCCCGCCGGGCGAGATCGTGGCCGGGAAGAAGGCGGTGGTCGTGGGCACGGGCACCGCTGCCCTGCGGCTCGGTGAGGTGCAGGCGGTCGGGAAGAGGCCGATGCCCGCGACCGACTGGGCCCGCGGTGCGCGGCTGACGGGTGGGGAGGTGTTGGTGTGAGCCGCAGGGCCAAGATCTCCGATGTGCATGCGATCTGCACGGCGCTGCCCGAGACAGAGCTCGGTACGTCGTGGGGCGACCGCCCGACGTACCTGGTCCGGCAGAAGCCGAAGCCGCGCGGCTTCGTGCTGGCCCGGGCTCCGCGGCACGACGCGATCGACCCGGAGACCGGCGAGGAGTACCAGGACCTCCTCGTCATCCGCACGGCTAACCCGCAGGACAAGGCGGCGCTGGCCGAGGCGGACGGGCCGTTCTTCACCATCGACCACTTCCGCAACTACAACGCGGTGCTGCTGCAGCAGAGCCGGATCGGCGAGATCGGCGTCGACGAGCTGCGCGAGGTGCTCACCGACGCCTGGCTGGCCGTGGCGCCGCGGTCGCTGGCGAAGAGGTTCCTGGCGGGAGAGCTGGCCGACTGATGGCTCGACCTGACCCGGCCCGCCGGGCGGCGTACGACGTGCTCAAGGCGGTGCGGGTCGACGACGCCTACACCAATCTCGCGCTCCCGGGTGCCCTCGCCCGACGTGGCGTGAGGGGCCGCGACGCGGCGTTCGCAACCGAGCTCGCGAGCGGGGCGATCCGGTGGCAGGGACTGTACGACGCCGTCCTGACCGCGTGCCTCGACCGGCCGTTGGCCAAGGTCCAGGCGAAGGTCCTCGACGCGCTGCGGCTCGGCTGCCACCAGCTGCTCTCGATGCGCGTACCCACCCATGCGGCGATCAGCACGAGCGTCGACCTGGTGCGTTCGGAGGTCGGCCCGGGCGCGTCGGGCTTCGCGAACGCCGTGCTCCGGAAGGTCTCCGAGCACGACCGCGACGGCTGGGTCCGTCGGGTAGCGCCCGACCCCGCGTCGGATCCGGTCGGGTTCGCGGCGACGGCGTACAGCCATCCACGTTGGGTGGTCGACGCCCTCGTTGAGTCGCTCGCGGCGGTCGGCGGCGACGACGAGCTCGGATCGTTGCTCGGCGCCGACAACGACGCTCCGTCGGTCACCCTGGTCGCCAGGCCGGGACGTGCGACGGTCGCGGAGCTCCCTGGCCGGCCGACCGCCTACTCGCCGTACGGCGTCAGCTCCTCGGGCGGCAACCCGGCTGACATCCCGGCGGTGGCGGAAGGCCGCGCCGGCGTCCAGGACGAGGGATCGCAACTCGCGGCTCATGCCCTCACCGCGGCCCGGATCGAGGGCCCGGACGAACGCTGGCTCGACCTCTGTGCCGGGCCGGGAGGCAAGGCCGCGTTGCTGGCGGCTCTGGCGGCGCCCCGCGGTGCCCGGATAGTCGCCAACGAGCGGCAGCCCCACCGGGCCGAGCTGGTACGCCGCGTGCTGGCCGGCGCCGACGGCGTCGAGGCGATCACCATCGAGGACGGGACCGCACCTCCCTGGCCCCCGGGCTCGTTCGACCGGGTTCTGGTCGATGCTCCCTGCACCGGCCTGGGCGCGCTACGTCGCCGGCCAGAGGCTCGTTGGCGTCGCCGTACCGAGGATCTCCGCGACCTGGTGCCGCTCCAACGCGCCCTGCTTGAGCGGGCGCTCGACCTGGTGCGCCCCGGCGGTGTCGTGCTCTACGCGACCTGCTCCCCGGTGCTTGCCGAGACCCGGGACGTGATCGGCTCGGCTCTGGTCGCCCGCGACGACGCCACGCTCGGTGACGCGGCCTCTCTGCTCACCGAGGCTGCCGGGCTGTGTGCCGACGTACCGAACTGCGAAGGCCCGCTGGCCGGCACAGCCCAGCTGTGGCCACACCGGCACCGCACCGACGCGATGTTCCTCGCCCTGCTCCGCCGGGGCTGAGACTCGCCCGCGCGGTCACGAAACCTGCCGGAGGCAGCCCACTGCCGCGACGTCGGTCTCGGGCTTATCGTCGGTCGAGCTTGTCGAGACCCTCGCGGTGGGCGGGTGGTCGCGGTTCTTGGCTTTGGACGAGAAGGAGGGCGTGGTTCCCGACCGCCGCTGCCGACAGCCGGAACGGTGGGTTCGAGACAGGCGCCAGGGGGCGCCTTCCTCAACAACCGGGAGGCCCTGCCCCCGCAGGGTGACCGCGGTCGGGCTCGTCCAGACACGTGTGAGGTGGGCGCATGGTTGCGGTTCTTGGCTTTGGAAGAGAAGGCAGGCGCCGTTCCCGGCCGCCGCTGCCGGCAGCCCTCGCCGGCTCCGGGGTTGCCGGGCGGGCTCGCTCGCCGGTGGTTGAGGAGGTCGCCCGCGACCGTCTCGAAACCACCGATCGGCGAGAACATCCGACCATCAGAACATCGGGGGGAAAGGCGTCCCGAAAAGATTCTCGAACTTTTCCCGGAGCTATCCAGCAAACCCTGTGGGTAACGGGGTTGGGTGTCGGTGGTGCCTGGTTGGCTTGTCTTATGTCGATCTCGGACCTCCACCCCCACACCGGCCCCGGCGCGGCCGCGGGTCCGGCGGCGGTGCTCGCGGAGTTGGTGGCGAGTCTGCGGGACCTGGACGCGACCTGGTGGACCAGCCAGTCCGACGACGACCTCGTCTCGACCGTCGGCCTGGTCGAGCAGGCCCGGTCGGTGTTGGCCGCGATCCAGGCCGGTGCCCTGGCCGAGGCCGACCACCGCGACCTGGCCAGGGACCAGCTGGCCTATGGGTCGACCGGGGACTGGGT
>JAICSC010000377.1 GCA_025937085.1 Nocardioides sp. | reverse complement strand
CTCCACTCCACGAGATGGGCGATGAGGGCGAGGAAGTAGACGACCCCGGCGGCGGAGATCGCCTGGTTGCTCAGGGTCTCCCACGCGGCGTCGCTCATGCTCGCTCCTTCTGGCTCTGGGAGTCGGCGGGCTGCAGCGACTCCACCACCGACGAGACTACGGGTGCCAGGTCGCCGCCCCCCGACCGGTCCAGGCCCGCGACCTCGACAAGGGTGACACCGCCGCTCCGGCGGGCCCGCACCCAGAGCCGACGCGGCCGGATGAACAGCGAGCCGAGCAGACCGAGCAGGGCCAGCACGACGCCCAGCAGGGTCACCCACACGTCGGGCGTGCGGCTGATCTGGAGGCGGGTCCAGCGCTTGACCCCGTCGAAGGTGACCGACCCCGCTCCGTCGGGCAGCTGGATGGTGTGCCCGGGCTGCAGGTCGACCCGGAACATCTTCCCCCCGGGCTTCTTCAGCTGCCGCATGTTCGCCTTGTCCATGGCGTAGACCGACTGCGGGACCCCGGTGTTGAGCCCGAGGTCGCCGACGTAGGCGAGCATCGACAGCGTCGGGTTCTCGTCGTTGCCCATCACGTTGATCGGGTTCCCGTGCACGAGTGCGTAGGTCGGGTAGAAGAGTCCCTCGAGCCCGATGTCCTGGCCCGGCTTCAACCCGGGCGCCTTCACCACGCCGTACGACTCGAAGTCGGAGCTCTCGGGAAGGAAGATCGTCGGCCCGTCGTAGAGCTTGTGGCCCTGGCCGTCGCGGATCGTGATCATCGGCGCGTACCCGTGGCCGATCAGGAAGATCTGCGTCCCGCCGATGGTGAGTGGGTGGTTGACCCGCAGGTCGTAGTGCTTCTCGGCCGACCAGGTCGTCCGGTCACCCCGGCAGGACGTCCGGTAGGTGATGTCCGCCTGGAAGCCGCGCGCCATGCCCTGCCGCGGCCCGCTGTCGATCCAGTCGACGTGGAACGGCGGGTTCACCCGGAAGCAGAACGGCTCCATCCTGCCGGCGTCGAAGAGCGAGCCGGGGTCGAAGTCGTCGTACTGCGTGAGGGTGTTGGAGAAGCCGTTGCCGACCACGAGGATGACGCCGCCCTTGTAGCCGAACAGGCTGCCGATGCCGAAACCGACGAGCACGATCAGCACCGCGAGGTGGAACAGCAGGTTGCCGGCCTCCCTGAGCTGCCCGCGCTCGGCCGCCACCCAGCCGTCGCCGTCCTCAACGGTCGAGCTGGTCGGGCTGGTCTGGCTGGTCGAGACCCGGTGGCCCCGCGACAGGCGTCGCGCCGCCCGCTGGAGGACGACGCCCGGTTCCTCGTGGGAGGTGTACGCCGCGTGGTCCGGCAGGCGGGTCAGGTTGCGCGGCGCGGGTGGCGGCTGCCTCCGATAGCCCCGCCAGTAGACGAACAGCCGCGGCACGATGCAGCCGACCAGCGAGATCATCAACAGCAGGTAGATCGCGGCGAACCACGGCGAGTGGTAGGCGTTGAACAGCCCGAGCTTGCTGTAGATCGGCGTCAGGTGCGGGTGGGCGGCCTGCCAGTTCTCCGTCTTCAGGGCGTCGACGCCGCTCTGCGGGATCACCGATCCCGGGATCGCACCCAGGGCGAGCAGGAGCAGCAGGACCAGCGCGGTCCGCATCGAGGTGAGCTGACGCCAGACCCAGCGCAGCAGCTCCCACGCGGTGAGCTCGCCGGCGCGCCGATGATGGTCCCGATCCCCGCTGGGCTGCCAGGTTCCGGTCTCCTCGGGCTCGTCGGTCCGCACGTCGCTCATGGCCTCACACCGCCGTCGTGGAGTCGCTGACGAGGTGGAGCTGGAGCCAGGTGAC
The DNA here is from genome assembly GCA_025937085.1 of Nocardioides sp. Taxonomy (GTDB): domain Bacteria; phylum Actinomycetota; class Actinomycetes; order Propionibacteriales; family Nocardioidaceae; genus Nocardioides. The sequence goes on along the minus strand of JAICSC010000377.1, from coordinate 975 downwards.
GGCCTGGTCCCACCAGCCGGTCAGCAGGGCCAGGCCGACCGCGACGAGCATCACGCCGCCGATCCTGGTCACCCACTGCTGGTGCCGACGGATCACGCGGAACGTCCCCAGCGCCCGCCGGTAGGCCAGCGCCGCGACGATGAACGGCAGGCCCAGTCCCATGCAGTACACCGCGGCCAGGAGGGCGCCGCGACTCGAGGTCCCCTCGGTGAGCCCGAGGGTGATGATGGCGCTCAGGGTCGGCCCCACGCACGGTGTCCACCCGAGCCCGAACAGGAAACCCAGCAACGGCGCGGCGCCGAGCCCGACGGCCGGCACGGTGTGGACGCGGACATCGCGCTGCAGGAACGGCACGAGGCCGGCGAAGGCCAGTCCGAGCAGGACCATCACGACGCCCAGGACCACCTCGAGCTCGGTGCGGGACCGGACGAGCCAGGTGCCGACGGAGCCTGCTGTCCACCCGATCACGACGTACACCAGCGAGAAGCCGAGCACGAACAGGACGGCCCCGGCGAGCATCCGGCCCCGTCGTGCCTGCTCGAGATCCGCGCCGGACAGACCGGTGGCGTAGGAGAGGTAGCCCGGCAGCAGCGGGATCACACAGGGCGAGAAGAACGACACCAGGCCGGCGATCAGCGCGACCGGGATCGCGAGCACCAGGGACCCGGACGCCGCCTGGTGCTGGAACCAGTCACCCACCGGAGATCACGTCCTGGACCATCTGCACGAGCGTCAGCGTCGAGGGCACCGTGCCGTTGATCGCTGCGGCCGGTCGACCCTCGGCGTCGAGCACGACCGTGGACGGGATCGAGTTCGGCCCGATCACTCCCGGGAACGCCAGGAGCGCCTCGCCGCCCGGGGAGAAGAAGGAGGGCCAGGTGATGCCGTAGCGCTGGTTGTAGGACTTGGCCTGCGCGGTGCCGGCGTCGCGGCTGTCGATGCCGACGAAGTTGGCCTTCCCACCGAGCCGCCGGG
>JAICSC010000119.1 GCA_025937085.1 Nocardioides sp. | reverse complement strand
GTATGCCCAGGGCAAGGGGTCGATGATGGCTCAGCGGGCCTGGCAGGACCCCGCTTTCGCGTTGGACAGCGTGGTGAAGGACGTCGGGCTGATGGTCGACGCCGCGCGGGATGTCGGCTTCCCCGACGAGCTCCTCACGACCCTGCTCGCGCTCTACGACCGTGCCTCCGCGCGTTGGCTCGGCGGCGCCGACATGTCCGCAGTCCGGGCGGCGTTCGACAGCTGAGCCCGCTCGGTCCGGACCGATGAGCCGGCGCATGCCGGCCTCTGCGCGAGGGTACGTGCAGGCGTGGATTTCGACAGACCCCTCCGGGTGCATCTCATGAACGAGTGCGAGCTGGTCCGCTCCGGACTGGTCACGATGCTGGCCGAGCATGCGCACCAGGTGACGGTGCTCCCCGCCGGATCCGCACGGGACGAGGTCGCCGATGTGGCGCTGGTGGACCCGTTCACCCGACGTACCGAGGACGTCGCGGACGTGCCGACCACCGTGAACCGACCCCCCGGGACGGCCCGCGTGGCGGTGTTCACCTGGGAATGTCGTGACGGCTTCGTCGAGCGCGCGATGCTCGGGGGTGCCGACGGGTATCTCTCGAAGGAGCTCCCCGCCCTCGAGCTGGTGGCGGCGCTGGAGAAGGTCCATGCCGGTGAGCGGATCGTGGCACTCCACCTCGGCAGGAGCGCCCGGCCGCAGACGCCGCGGGCGATCTCACTGACGCCGCGGGAGACGCACGTGGTCGCGATGATCGCTGCGGGCGCGGCGAACAAGGCGATCGCCGAGGAGCTCGGGCTGTCGATGAACACCGTGAAGTCGCATATCCGCACCGCCTACCGGGCGATGGGCGTCACCAGCCGGACCCAGGCGGTGCTCTGGGCGGTCGAGCACGGAGTCACCGCGCCGTGGCTCGCCGTCCGCGACGAGGTCGCCTCGTAGCCGAAGTGGGAGTTTCCCGCCATCGAAGTGTGAGTTCTCCCGCGGTCGCCTCGGAGAAGTCCCACTTCGGGCGCGGAGAAGTCCCACTTCGCGTGCGGAGAAGTCCCACTTCGGCGGTCAGGGTGACGTGCGCGGGATCACCCGGCGGGTGTCGTCGGGGAGGCGGACGGTGCGCCCGGTCCGGTCCAGGTGCGCCAGCAACGGGAGGACGACCCGACGGCTCGTGCCGAGTGCCTGGCGGGCCTGGCTGGTGGTGAACGGCTGGGGGAGCGCGCCCAGTACGTCGTACGCCGTGTCGTCGGCGCCCGGGAGCAGCACGACTCCGTCGCCGAGCGCGAGCACGTGGCCGTCGCGGGCGAGGCGCCCCAGCGTAGTGCGGTCGAGCCCCAGCGACGCGAGTCGCACAGTGTCGGGCGCCCGGAAGGCGGCGCCGGCCAGATCCTCCGTCAGCAGGTCCAGGGCCGTCCGCAGCTGATCGGGGAGGTCCTGATCCACGACCAGCCTGCCGCCCCGCATGGAGAGCGGCTCACTCACGATCGCGGGGAGCAGGCCGGCGTCCGGTAGGCCCGCCGCGCGACAGGCCGCCTCGGGGGCCGTACCGTCCGGCGTGCCGGCGACCACCTCGGTCAACCGTGCCCGCCAGTCGGCGACCTGTGCCGCGGACACCAGCCAGTCACCGACCGCGAGCGCGTCTGGGGGACGGGGCTCGGGGTCGACGCCGAGGAGCCGCAGGGTGCTCCGGCGTACGGCTCCGCGGCGGGCCAGCTCGCCGGCGACGTCGGGGCGGAGCGCCTCGAGGACCTCGGCCCGCGCGCGGGCGCCACCCCGCCGGTTGAGAGGAGGCGGGTCGGCGTCGAGGACGTCAGCTCCCCAGAGGGTGCGGCTGCCGGGCTCGCGGAGCACGACGCGCTCCCCGTGGCGCAGAGGAAGCGGCGACTCGAGGCGCAGCCGCGCATGTCGCGCTCCGAGCGGGCGAGCGATGACCGAGACCCGGGCCGAGCCGACGTGCAGGAGCGGCCGCTGGGGGAGGCGAGCGTCCCCGTGGAGTCGTACGTCGACCTCGTCGACGGCCGCGAACGCCCCGGGCGTCTCCAGCACCGAGCCCCGCGCGATGCCTGCAGGAACGCGGCCACCCAGAGCCAGCGCGACCCGGGCCGGTCCCGAGATCTCGTCGACGGCGTGGCCGAGGCTCTCGAGGCCGCGGACGCGGACACGCGCGATCTCACCGCCGGTCGCCAGCTCGTCACCGACACGCACCGTGCCGGCGGGGAGCGTCCCGGTCACCACGGTCCCGGCTCCGGCCCTGGTGAAGACCCGGTCGATCCACACCCGGACGTCGGCCGAAGGATCCGGCTGGACGCCCGCGAGCATCGTGGCCAGGGCGGCCCGCAGGTCGTCGAGGCCGGCACCGGTGCGACCGCTGACGACCACGGCCGGCACGCCGGCCAGGGCGGTTCGGTCCACCTCGGCGCGGGCGCGCGTCAGCGCTGGTGCGGGATCGGCGAGGTCGGACCTGGTGACGGCGACGACGCCGTGCCGGACGCCGAAGGCGTCGAGGGCGGCGAGATGTTCGGCCGCCTGCGGCATCCACGGGTCGTCGGCTGCCACGACCAGCATCACGACGGACACCGGCCCGATCCCGGCGAGCGTCGTCGACAGGAACCGTTCGTGGCCCGGGACGTCTACGAACGCCACGTCGCCGACCTCGGGCAGCGAGGTCCAGCAGTAGCCGAGCTCGATCGAGAGCCCACGCCGATGCTCCTCCGCCAGCCGGTCCGGCTCCTGACCGGTGAGGGCGCGGACCAGGGTGGACTTGCCGTGGTCGACGTGGCCCGCGGTCGCGATGACGTGCACGTCAGCCGGGCCCCGGGGCCGCGGCGCGGCGTACGGCGTCGACCAGGGAGTCGTCGAGGTGCACGGGGACCGTCATCAGGTCGAGCAGCAGCCGTCCGTCGGAGACGTAGCCGACCACGGGTGGTTCGCCGGTCCGCAGTGCGTCCGCGAACAAGGAGGGCAGGGACACCGCGGCGCTCGGCAGCACGACCCCCGGGGCACCGCCACCGCCGACCGCGGCCTCTGACGGCACCGCCTCGGCGAGCCCGGATCCGAGCGCGTCCGCGATCCGGCGTGCCCGCCGCAAGAGGTCCTCCCGGTGCAGTCCGAGGGCCCCGAGTACCGGCGGGGTCGGGCCGGTCAGCGTCGCCTCCAGAGCGGCGAGGGTCAGCTTGTCGACCCGCATCGCCCGAGCGAGGGGGAACCGACGCACCCGCGCGACCAACGCCGCGTCCCCGAGCACGAGCCCGCACTGCGGGCCTCCCAGCAGCTTGTCGCCGGACGCGGTCACCAGTGCGGCACCGGCGTGGAGAGCGGAGGTGGCGTCGGGCTCGGCCGGGAGGCGCGGATGGGCGACCAGGAGTCCCGAGCCGATGTCCGCCACGACCGGGGCTCCCAGGGCGGCGAGGCCGTCGACCGGCACCGAGGACGTGAAGCCCTCGACCCGGAAGTTCGACGGGTGGACCTTGAGCACGAACGCCGTGTCGCGCCCGACCGCAGCTTCGTAGTCGGCCAGGTGCACCCGGTTGGTGGTGCCGACCTCACGCAGCCGCACGCCGACCGACTCGAGCAGGTCCGGGATGCGGAAACCGTCGCCGATCTCGACCAGCTCACCCCGCGCGACGACCACCTCACGGCCCGCCCCCAGCGCACAGGCGACGAGCGCGAGCGCGGCGGCGCCGTTGTTGACCACGTGCACCGCGCCCGCGGCGGGCACCGCCGCGGCAAGAGCGGCCAGCGCGCCACGTCCGCGCGGACCACGGCGTCCGGTCAGCAGGTCGAGCTCGACGTCGGTGTGCCCTGCGGCGGTGACGAGCGCGTCGACCGCCGCCTCGGAGAGCGGGGCGCGGCCGAGGTTGGTGTGCACGACGACGCCGGTGGCGTTGACGACGCGCCGCAGCGAGGTCGCCCCCGCAGGCAGCCCGGCGACGACATCGTCGACGACTTCCGCAGCGTCCAGGACGCCCTCGCGGACCCGTTGGAGGGCGGCGGTCACGGCGTCCTTGACCAGCGCGCGGCCCAGGCGTGCGGTCGCGTCCGTCAGTCGCGGGTCCGCGAGCACGACGTCCGTGCGCGGCGTACGACGACGAGGGTCTGGCTCGGACACGGACCCATCTTCTCCCGGATGCCCCGACCCGTACCCTGAGCATCGGAGGCGTTACTCGTCTGGTGACGGGCGCGGTCCTCAAAACCGTAGTGACCGGGCACCCCGGTCAGGCGGGTTCGATTCCCGTCCGCCTCCGCCATCGCAAGCAGGGGCCTTCCTCAACCACCGGGATGCGCCCAGGTTTGAAGAGTCGCGCAGATGGCTACTGTGGCTTCGTGGCCCTGACGTCCCGCATCGGCGAGTGGTCCCTGCTGCGACAGCTGGGTGGTCGCGACAAGCTGGCTCGTGGCGAGGCGGCACAGTCCGTGCGGAGCCGGACGCTCGAGCCGCGGACCGTCCAGGCCGACCGGATCGTCGACTCCATCTGCCCGTACTGCGCGGTGGGATGCGCGCAGAAGGTTTTCGTCAAGGACGAGAAGGTCACCCAGATCGAGGGCAGTCCGGCGAGCCCGATCTCACGCGGCCGGCTCTGTCCCAAGGGCAGCGCCTCGAAGCAGCTGGTCACGTCGCCGACGCGGGTGACGAAGGTCCGCTACCGACGTCCGCACGGGACGGAGTGGGAGGACCTCGACCTCGACAAGGCGATGGACATGATCGCCGAGCGCGTGATCAGGACGCGCAAGGAGTTCTGGGAGTGGGAGAGCGACGGCAGGCGGACCCGCCGAACGCTCGGCATCGCGAGCCTCGGAGGAGCGACCCTCGACAACGAGGAGAACTACCTCATGAAGAAGCTCTACACCGCGATGGGAGCGATCCAGATCGAGAACCAGGCCCGGATATGACACTCCTCCACGGTGCCCGGTCTGGGTACCTCGTTCGGCCGCGGTGGGGCCACCACCAACCTGATGGACCTGCAGAACTCCGACTGCATCCTGATCCAGGGCTCGAACATGGCCGAGGCCCATCCGGTCGGCTTCCAGTGGGTGGTCGAGGCGCAGCGGCGCGGCGCGACCGTCATCCACGTCGACCCACGCTTCACCCGTACGTCGGCCCTGGCTGACCTGCACGTCCCGATCCGGGCCGGTTCTGACATCGCGTTCCTCGGCGCCCTGATCAACCACGTGCTGACCAACGACCTCGACTTCCGCGAGTACGTCGTGGCCTACACCAACGCGGCCGCCCTCGTCGACGAGGACTTCCGCGACACCGAGGAGCTGGACGGGGTCTTCTCCGGCTACGACCCCGAGCAGGGCTCCTACGACCCGACCTCCTGGCAGTACGCCGGCGCCACCGAGGCCGCAGCGGCCGGGCAACGCGATCCGGGACAGCCCGGGACCCCCGACTCCGCGGGACGTCACCGGTCGGCCAGGTCGGAGACCAGCGGATCCGGTGGGCCGGCGGTCGAGGCGAAGCCGGAGCGGGACGAGACGTTGCAGCATCCACGCTGCGTGTTCCAGGTCCTGAAGCGGCACTACGCCCGCTACACACCGGAGATGGTGCAGCAGGTCTGCGGGATCGCGCCCGAGCAGTTCGCCCGGGTTGCGGACGCGCTGACAGCCAACAGCGGCCCCGAGCGCACCAGCGCCATCTGCTACGCCGTGGGCTGGACCCACCACAGCGTGGGTGTCCAGAAGATCCGTGCGGCCTCGATCCTCCAGGCGCTGCTCGGCAACATCGGCCGACCCGGCGGCGGGATCATGGCGTTGCGGGGCCACGCCTCGATCCAGGGCTCGACCGACATCCCGACATTGTTCAACATCCTCCCCGGTTACATCCCGATGCCGCTCGCCCACGAGCACGAGTCGCTGGATGACTTCGTCGCCGAGGACGCCGGGAAGACCGGCTACTGGGGCAACATGCGTGCCTACGCGGTGAGCCTGCTCAAGTCGTGGTGGGGGGACGTCGCCACGGAGGAGAACGACTACTGCTTCGACTACCTGCCCCGGCTGACCGGCAACCACGGCACCTACGAGACCGTGAAGGCCCAGATCGAGGGCGGATGCAAGGGCTACTTCGTCGTGGGGGAGAACCCCGCGGTCGGCTCCGCCAACGGCAAGATGCAGCGGCTCGGCCTGGCCAACCTCGACTGGCTGGTGGTCCGGGACATGCAGATGATCGAGACCGCGACGTTCTGGAAGAACGGCCCGGAGCTCGAGACCGGCGAGCTGGTCACCGACGAGATCGGCACCGAGATCTTCTTCCTCCCGGCCGCCAGCCACGTCGAGAAGGCAGGGTCGTTCACCCAGACCCAACGGATGCTGCAGTGGCGCGACAAGGCGGTGCAGCCGCCGGGTGACTGCAAGAGCGAGCTGGACTTCTACTACGACCTGGGCGAGCGCATCCGGGCCAAGCTGGCCGGCTCGACCGATGAGATGGACCGGCCGCTGCTCGACCTGACGTGGGACTACCCGAAGGACGACGAGGGCGACGTCGACGGCGAGAGTGTGCTGCGCGAGATCAACGGCACGGGTCCCGACGGCACCGCGCTCTCGTCGTACACGGAGCTGAAGGACGACGGCTCGACCGCCTGCGGCTGCTGGATCTACTGCGGGGTGTACGCCGACGAGGTCAACCAGGCCCGCCGGCGCAAGCCGCACTGGGAGCAGGACGAGGTGGCCGCGGAGTGGGGCTGGGTCTGGCCGGCGAACCGCCGCATCCTCTACAACCGCGCCTCTGCCGCGCCCGACGGAACGCCCTGGAGCGAGCGCAAGAAGTACGTCTGGTGGGACGCCGACGGGGGTGAAGAGGGGACCGGCCGGTGGGTCGGCAGCGACGTGCCGGACTTCATCCCGGACCGCCCGCCCGACCACGTGCCGGCGGAGGATGCTCAAGGCCCCGACGCCATCGGCGGCAAGGATCCGTTCATCATGCAGACCGACGGGAAGGCCTGGCTCTACGTGCCGGTCGGCCTGGCGGACGGGCCGATGCCGACCCACTACGAGCCGCTCGAGTCGCCCGTGCCGAATCCGCTGTACCCCGAGCAGCAGAGCAACCCGGCGATCGAGAACATCGAGTCCCCGGTCAACCCGATCAACCCCTCCTTCAGTGAGGTGTACCCCTTCGTCTTCACCAGCTACCGGCTGACCGAGCACCACACGGCGGGCGGCATGAGCCGCACCCTCCCGTACCTGACTGAGCTCCAGCCCGAGCCGTTCTGTGAGGTGTCGCCGCGGCTGGCCCAGGAGAGGAACCTCGAGCACGGCGGGTGGGCCACCATCGTCACCGCGCGGACCGCCATCGAGGCGAGGGTGCTGGTGACCCAGCGGATCAGGTCGCTGCGACTCGGTGACCGTTGGATCGAGCAGGTCGGCCTGCCCTACCACTGGGGTGGCAACGGGATCACCTCCGGCGACTCCCAGAACGACCTGGTCGGCATCGCGCTCGACCCGAACGTGCACATCCAGGACAAGGTGGGCACATGCGACATCCAGCCGGGACGACGACCACGCGGCCGCGCGCTGACGGCGTACGTCGCGGCGTACCGCCGCCGGGCGGGCGTCCACGACCCCGAAGCGAGTGCCGATGACCGGGAAGGAGACGACTCCTGATGGGCAGCTTGTTCGGCCGACTCGACGATGTCACCGGGGATGCGGGCTACGAGAGGCATCCCCCTCGGATGGGCTTCTTCACCGACACCTCGGTGTGCATCGGCTGCAAGGCCTGCGAGGTGGCGTGCAAGGAGTGGAACTCCGTCCCCGACGACGGTTACCTGCTGACCGGCATGTCCTACGACAACACCCAGTCGCTCGGCGCGAGCACCTGGCGGCACGTGGCGTTCGTCGAGAAGACCGTCTCAGCGGCCGAGGCCGTCGAGACCACGGTCGATCTGGGCATGCCGGGCAACGGCCCGCCGCCGGAGCCGGGTCAGGAGCAGGCGGCGGAGTCCGGCGACGACAGCATCCGGTGGCTGATGTCCTCCGACGTGTGCAAGCACTGCACCCACGCCGCGTGCCTCGACGTCTGCCCGACAGGCTCGCTGTTCCGCACCGAGTACGGCACGGTCGTGGTCCAGCCCGACATCTGCAACGGGTGCGGCTACTGCGTCCCGGCCTGCCCGTACGGCGTGATCGACCTCCGCGAGGAGGACGGCCGCGCCTTCAAGTGCACGCTGTGCTACGACCGGCTCAAGGAGGGGCAGACCCCGGCCTGCGCGCAAGCCTGTCCGACCGAGTCGATCCAGTTCGGTGAGCTCAGCGAGCTGCGCGAGCGTGCGGACCATCGGCTGGCGGAGCTCCACGAGAAGGGCGTCGACGTCGCACGCCTCTACGGCCGTGACCCCGAGGACGGCGTCGGGGGAGATGGCGCGTTCTTCCTGCTGCTCGACGAGCCGGAGGTCTACGGACTGCCGCCCGACCCGGTCGTGACCACGCGCGACCTCGCGTCGATCTGGAAGCACGTCGGTGCTGCGGCCGCCACCCTGGCCGCGCTCGGTGTCGCCACGCTCATGGGGAGGAGGCGATGAGCCCCCGCCGTGGTGACTCGCTGGTGTCCGACCCCGAGTTCGAGTCCTACTACGGTCGACCGATCCTGAAGCAGCCGACCTGGAAGGAACCCGATATCCCGCTGTACCTGTTCCTCGGCGGCCTGGCGGGCGCTTCGGCGGTGCTGGCGGAGGGCGCCGCGGCCTCAGGTCGTCCGACGCTCGAACGGGTCGCCCGCATCGCGGCCACGGGGGGAGCGGCCGCCGGCACGGTGGCGCTCGTCCACGACCTGGGGCGACCTGAGCGGTTCCTGAACATGCTGCGGGTCTTCAAGCCCACGTCGCCGTTGTCCGTGGGGTCCTTCATCCTCGCCCCGTTCAGTGCCTTGTCGGGCATCGCCGCCGCCTTGCAGATGGCCGGGCGCTTCCCGCACCTCAGACGGTTCGCCGGTGCCGGCGCAGCGGTCCTCGGCCCCCCGCTCGCGACGTACACCGCGGCGCTGTTGGCCGACACCGCCATCCCCGCGTGGCACGAGGCTCACCGCGAGCTGCCCTTCGTCTTCGCCGGCTCCGCGGCGACCGCCGCGGGCGGGTTCGCCATGGCTCTCGCCCCGATGGACCAGGCCGGCCCGGCCCGGAGGATGGCCGTGGCGGGCGCGGCGATCGAGATCGTGGCCGCCGAGACTCTGCGCCGGCGCCTGGGGATGGTCGGCGAGCCGTACCACGAGGGCCGGCCGGGCATGCTGATGAAGGTGTCACGTACGACGACGGCGGTCGCGGCGGGCGCGACCGTCCTGGTCGGGAGGCGGTCCCGCGCGGTGTCGGTGCTCGCTGGCGCGGCCTGCGTCGCGGCGTCGGTGATGACCCGGTTCGGGATCTTCGAGGCCGGGATCGCGTCC
>JAICSC010000203.1 GCA_025937085.1 Nocardioides sp. | reverse complement strand
TCGCGGTGCAGCGGGAGCTCGGCGTACCGGTGAAGCTGGTCGGGCTGGGTGAGGGCCCCGACGATCTCGCGCCGTTCGACCCCGGCGCCTTCGTGGATGCGTTGCTCGGATGAGTGGCCGGAGGGATCTCGTACGCCGGGTGGCGGGGCGGGTGCGCAGGGAGATGCGTGACCGGCGGCAACCGTACCGGGGGATGGGCCTGACCGCGCTCGCGCAGGAGTTCGGCAGTGACAAGTGGGGGGTCCACCGCTACACGCCGCACTACCAGCGCCACTTCGCGCCCCTGCGTGACCGGGAGATGCTCGTGCTGGAGCTCGGGATCGGTGGCTACGCCAGGGAGCAGCAGGGTGGTGCGTCGCTGCGGATGTGGAAGTGGTTCTTCCCACGGGCCCAGGTGGTCGGCGTCGACATCCAGGACAAGTCGTTCGTCGACGAGCCGCGGGTCCACTCGTTCAAGGGGTCGCAGACCGACCGGGGCTTGATGCGCCGCATCGTCAAGCGGTTCGGGCCACCCACGATCGTCATCGACGACGGCAGCCACCGGCCACCGCACGTCATCAAGAGCTTCGGGATCCTCTTCCCGATGCTCGCCGACGGTGGGCTGTACGCGATCGAGGACATCCAGACCAGCTACTGGCCGGACTGGAAGGGCAGCCTCGACCCGGACGACCCGACCACCTCGATGGCGATGGTCAAGCGGCTGCTCGACGGGCTGAACCACGAGGAGTTCCTCGACGACGCCTACGAGCCGTCGTACACCGACCTCCACGTCGTGGCCGTGCACTGCTACCACAACCTCGTGATCATCGAGAAGGGTGACAACCGCGAGGGGAGCAACAAGCGGCGGGCGAACCGGAAGTGGTACGCCGAACGAGCCCGCGGCTCCGACTGAGCAGTTCGCCGTGGCTGGTCCCGGCCGATCCCGGTTGATCCCGGCCGATCCCGGTTGATCCCGGGGGGTGTCGCTCCACCATGGGATGTAGACGAGTTCGCACTTCCCACGGTGTGTACGCCGTGGGAAGTGCCGGTTCATCTGCATCCCTTGGTGGAGCAACCCCATCCCAGTCCGCGCGCCCACGCCCGGGCGTCCTCAGCCGGCCGGCCGCAGCCGTTGCTCGAGGCGCTGGGCGGTCCGGCGGGGCCGGTCGTAGTCGTCCCAGGTCAGCCGGAACATCGAGAAGCCGGTGAGCTCGCGGAGCTCGTCCTCCCGCTGCTTCTCAGCGAACACGACGTCACCGGGTTCCTGGCCGGGCTGGAGCAACCGCCCGTACTTGATCTTGCCGTCGAACTCGCCCAGCTGCTTCAACTCCGGCCAGCCCCAGTCGCACGTGCCTCGCAGCGCCCCGCTCGCGTCGTACACCTCGAACTGACACTCCGGTGCCGGCAACCCCAGGGTCCAGAACAACCACCGGCCCCGCGACTCACCCGGGCTCTCGGACTTGCCGGTGGCCATCCGGACCGGGATGTGCAGGTGGCGCATGAACGGCCAGGCGCCCATGATCGCGAAGCGTGCCTGGAGCTGCTCCTCGTCGCACAGGCCCCGGTTCAGCAAGGAGTCGAGGACGACGAGGCCACGCTCGTTGTCGACCCGCGAGCCGGTCTCGAGGGCGCATCGCTCCGGGGCCAGCACGCGCATGCCCCCGACCTCGACCACGTCGTCGTCGAGGCAGAAACCCTCGTGATGCACGACGCCCGCCTCGATCCGACCGGCGCCGCCGTCGAGCCGTGTGACATGGACCTGTTCGAGCGAGACGTCCCAGACCGAGATCCCGTGGGCGACTGCGCCGGACACATGGCTGAGAGCCGCATGGGGGCCGAGCGAGTCGAGCACGCATCGGCATCTCACAAGGTGCCGCCCGACCGCGTCGAGCGTCGTCCAGATGTCGCTGTGCACGTAGTAGCCGCGCCGGACCCGGTGCCACTGCTTGCCGTGGATCGCGCGTGCGATGTCGCGATCGTCGTACCCCGCTGAGCGAGCCTGGGACCTGGTGAAGAAGCCGTGTGTTCGGCACAGGCTGCGCAAGGGGTCCATGCCGGGTGAGGTTGCCACCTCGGGCCGGCCGGCGCAGTGCTCCTTCGACCGCCTGTGGATGACCAGCGATCTGCAGCTTCACCATGGGATGCAGGTGAGCTCGCACTCCCCTCGGTCTGTACGCCGTGGGAAGTGTCAACGCGTCTACATCCCATGGTGGAGCAGCCAGGCACCGGACCCCCGACCCCGTTCACACAGCCGTAACACCGAGCCCCCGCACGTTGCACGACGGCAACCTCGCGCGACGTACGACGAAACCTCGGCAGCCCAGGCTGGGCCCGCATCCGAGGTGAGCCGTCGCGGCCGACAGCGTCCGTGGAGTCGCACCTCCCCGCACCACATGTGGAGGTTCCGTGGACGGCTACTACGCCTGGATGATCGTGGCGACGGCCCTCGTCCTGATGATGACCACGCCGGCGCTCGCCCTGTTCTACGGCGGGATGACCCGGTCGAAGTCCGTGCTCAACATGATGATGATGTCGTACGTCGCGATGGCGGTCGTCGGCATCGTCTACGTGCTGTGGGGCTGGTCGGAGTCGTTCGGCCCGCACAGCCTGGCGGGCGGTCTGTTCGCCGACCCGTTCACCCTGTTCGGCCTGAAGGGCGTCGGATGGGGCTCCTACGTCGCGGTCTGCTTCCAGCTCACCTTCGCGGTGATCACCGCCGCCCTCATCTCCGGCGCGATCGCCGACCGCGTGAAGCTGTCGTCGTGGGTGGTGTTCCTGCCGCTGTGGGTGACCCTGTGCTACTTCCCCCTCGCCCACATGGTCTGGGGCGGCGGCTGGATCTCCACGCACCTGGCGGCCCAGGACTACGCCGGCGGCACGGTGGTCCACATCAACGCCGGCGTCGCGGGTGGCGTGCTCGCCCTGATCATCGGCCGACGCGTCGGCTTCCGCCGCGAGCCGATGAAGCCGCACAACCTGACCCTGACCATGGTGGGCGCCGGGCTGCTGTGGTTCGGCTGGTACGGCTTCAACGTCGGCTCGATCGTCCTCACCGGCGACACCGACGCCGCCAACACCCGCCAGTTCATGACCGAGACCGGCGTGACCTTCCTGAACACCACCGTCGCCACCATGGCCGCGATGCTGGCCTGGCTGGCGATGGAGCGCGTCCTGCACGGCAAGGCCACCTCGCTCGGCGCGGCCTCGGGCATCGTCGCCGGACTGGTCGCCATCACGCCGTCCTGCGGCGCCGTGGACGTCGTCGGGGCGATCGCGATCGGCGCCGTCGCCGGCGCCGCCTGTGCGTACGCCGTGGGCCTGAAGTTCAGGCTGAACCTCGACGACTCCCTCGACGTCGTCGGTGTCCACCTCGTCGGCGGGGTCGTCGGGACGGTCCTGATCGGCTTCCTCTCGACCGCCGCCGCGCCGGGCGGGGTCGACGGGCTGTTGTACGGCGGCGGGCTGACGTCGCTGGGCCACCAGACCGGCGCCGCCGTGATCTCGATCGCCTGGACCGGCGTGTTCACGACCGTGATCGGCCTCGCCATCAAGCACACGATCGGCTGGCGGGTCACCGCGGACGACGAGGTCGACGGGATCGACGCAAGTGAGCACGGGGAGTCGGCGTACGACCTCGACGGCCGGTCCGGAGGCGTCCGGACGCCGCTCGCGGCCGGGCACGCCGCGACATCAGGCAAGACCCGCGCCCCGGAAGGAGTCCTGGCATGAAGCTCGTCACCGCGGTGATCAAGCCGCACAAGTGGGAAGAGGTCCGCGAGGCGCTCGAGATCTTCGGGGTGACCGGGATGACCGTCACCGAGGTCAGTGGCTACGGCCGGCAGAAGGGCCATACCGAGGTCTACCGCGGCGCCGAGTACGACATCGCCCTGGTCCCGAAGATCCGGATCGAGATCGTCACCGACGACGGCGACGCGGACGATGTCGTCGGGATCATCGCGAAGACCGCGCAGACCGGCCGGATCGGCGACGGCAAGGTGTGGGTCACGCCGGTCGAGACGGTGGTCCGGGTCCGCACCGGCGACCGGGACGCCGCGGCGATCTGAAGGCGCAACGGATCGCGCCGATGGACCGCCGGCAGCGCACCGACGCCGCCGACGCACTGTGCCGCTCGGCGTACGACGTCTCCGGGGCGCCGGCGACCGGGTGCGCGCTGGTGGCGGTCGGGGGGTACGGGCGGCGCGAGCTCGCGCCGTACTCCGACCTCGACGTGGTCCTCGTGCACCAGCCGGAGCTCGAGGTCGGGGACGCGGCCGGGCGCGTGTGGTACCCGATCTGGGCCTCCGGTGCCCGGCTCGACCACTCGGTGCGGGCGGTGCCCGAGATGCTCGAGCGGGCCGGCGCCGACCTCCGCGTGGCCCTCGGCCTGCTCGACCTGCGGCATCTGGCCGGCGACCCGGACCTCACCCGGCGGCTCCGTTCCGAGGTGCTCGCCCACTGGCGGCGCACGGCGCGTGACCGGCTCCCTGAGCTGCGCGATCTCGTGCGGAAGCGGCACGACGTGGTCGGCGAGCTCGCACATCTGGCGGTCCCGGACCTCAAGGAGGCGGAGGGCGGGCTGCGGGACGCGACCGTGCTCACCGCGCTCGTGGCGACCTGGCTGGTCGACGTGCCGCACGTCGACCTCGAACGCTCGCGACTCGACCTCCTCGACGTGCGCGAGGCGCTGCACGCCGTGGCCGGCCGGGCGACCGACCGGGTCGCGCCGGAGCTCTGGGACGACCTCGTCGGGCGGCTCGGCACCGACGACGCTGCGGCGGCGCAGCGGCACGTCCGCGAGCTCGGGCGCCGGATCACCCACCTGTCGCGGCTGACATGGCGCCGCGTGGACGCCGTGCTGGCTCGCCCGGCGTCCGGGCGCGTCGTACGCCGGCCGGAGCTGACGCCGGTCGAGCCCGGAGTCGCCGTCTCCGGTGCTGAGGTCGTGCTCACCGCCACGGCCCGCCCGGCCGTGGACTCCACACTGCTCATCAGGGCCGCGGCCGTCGCGGCCGAGCGCGACCTCGAGCTGGCGCCGGCAACCGCGGCGCGGCTCGTCGCCGAGGGCGCACCCCTCACCGACCCCTGGCCACTGGATGCCCGACAGGGTCTGGTCCGGTTGCTGGCAGCCGGGCCCGGGCTGCTGCCGGTCTGGGAGACGCTCGAGGAGACGGGCGCCCTCACGTCGTTCCTGCCGGAGTGGGAGCGGATCCGGTTGCTCCCGCACGCCTCGGCGATCCACCGGTACACCGTCGACCGGCACGTGGTCGAGACCTGCAAGGCGGCGTCGACGCTGATCCGGCAGGTGGCGCGCCCCGACGTCTTGCTCGTGGCGGCGCTGCTCCACGACATCGGCAAGGGCGGCCTGACCGAGCACAGCATCGCGGGCGAGCCGCTCGCGCGAGCGATCGCCGGTCGGATGGGTTTCGACGAGACGGCGGTCCAGCTGGTCGGTGTCCTGGTACGCCGGCACCTCCTCCTCGCCGAGACCGCCACGACGCGGGACCCGGAGGACCCCGCCACCGCGGCGTACGTCGCGCAGCAGGTCGGGTCCGCGGAGGCGCTGGCGCTGCTGCTCGCGCTGACCGAGGCCGACGCCCGGGCGACCTCGGCCAAGGCCTGGTCGTCGTGGCGGGCCGGGCTGGTCCGGACCGTCGCGGCGCGCACGGCGACCCTGCTGGGGGAGGAGGTGGTCGTCGACGCCCCGCCGGCGCGGGTGCCGGTACCGGACGAGGTACGTCGTGGTGACGTCGCCGTGGAGGTCTCGCGCGCCGACGGCGGGGCCCGCGTGACCGTGCTGGCGCCCGACCGGGTCGGCCTGCTCGCCGACGCCGCCGCCCTGTTCGCCCTGCAGCGCGCGTCGGTCCGCTCGGCGCGGGCGTGGGCGCAGGGCGATGTCGGCGTGTCCGTGTGGGAGGTGGCCGAGGAGCATCTCGACGCGCGGATGCTCCGTCAGCGTCTCGAGGCGATCGCCTCCGGCCGGCTCGACCCCGCGGCACGGGTCATTCGGGAGCCGGGGCGGATCGCCCCCTCGGTCGTCGTACGCCCCGAAGCCTCGGCCCGCGCCACCGTCCTCGAGGTGCGCACCGCCGACCGCCCGGGCGTCGTACACCTGGTCTGTGCCGCCCTGGCCCGGCTCGACCTCGCCGTCCGCTCCGCCCACGTCGACACCCTCGGCCCCCAGGCGGTCGACGTGTTCTACGTCCAGGAGCCCTCGGCCGGTGCGCTCTCCGACTCCCGCGCCGCCGAGGCCGCCCACGCCGTACGTGCGGCCCTGAGCGGATAGTCCCTGACAAGACGGTCGTTCCCAACGGCGTGTCGGGAGCCACTTTGTCAGGGAGTATCCCGACGGCCTCAGCGGGAGCGGCGGATGCGGACCACCCGCGGTGTGCCGTCGGGGTTGGTCAGCAGCCGGATCGCGTCGTCGGTCTCGTCGGGCGTCGGGGTGACCGGGCCGGAGTGCTCCATCTCCTTCAGCGCCTCGCGGGCCCGGAAGTGGCCGGGGTTGAAGACCTCGATCAGGTTGCCGAACAGGTCGCCGGTCGCGCCGAGCCCTTCCCGGCCTCCGGGCT